>JAZNLN010000094.1:0-13182 GCA_045579125.1 Ruminiclostridium sp. | reverse complement strand
ACGGAGAATACGATTGTGGGGAGGTCGTTACCTGCGGGAGCAGAAATTACAACCTTCTTTGCACCAGCGTCGATGTGAGCCTGTGCCTTATCCTTTGAGCAGTAGAAACCTGTGCACTCGAGAACTACGTCTACGCCAAGTTCGCCCCAAGGAAGCTCTGCAGCGTTAGCCTTTGCATAAATTGTAAGAGTCTTACCATCAACAGTAATTGTACCGGCTTCGTCGTTAGCTTCTACAGTGTGAAGGCCTTCGCCCATCTTACCGCAGTAACCGCCCTGTGCTGTATCATACTTGAGAAGATGAGCAAGCATAGAGGGCTTTGTGAGATCGTTGATAGCTACTACATCGTAACCATCAGCGCCGAACATCTGTCTGAATGCGAGACGTCCGATACGGCCGAAACCGTTAATTGCAACTTTAACTGACATTGGAATATTCCTCCTGAATTTGTTATTTGAGATACATTGTATCCGTATCCACAAATATTATACAATATATTGTAAAAAATATCAAGGGCTTGTCAAAAGATTAACAAAAAAATTCCGGCGATATTTTTGTTACAAATTTGTGCATAATTACCAGTATTTCTCAAAACGTTTTTGTGATAAAATAATTGTATCACAAATGAAATGAGGGAAATAAATGAAATTATTCATATCTGACCTTGACGGAACACTTTTAAACCATGCGTCAAAACTTAAACCTCGTACAAAGGATATGCTTAATTATCTTATTTCCACGGGTGTCTTGTTTTCGTACGCAACTGCAAGGAGTTTTGAAACAGCTAATCCTATAATGAAAGAAATAAATATAAACATTCCTGTTATAACAATGAACGGAGTTATTATCGCCGACGGAAAAACAGGAGTTCCTATAATAAAAAATTTCCCCGATGAAGCTGTAAACAGGCAGATACAGGATTCTTTGCTTGAACTTGGCGAGTTTCCGCTGGTTTTTGCCTTTATTGATGGAAAGCCGAGGGTCAGTTACCTCGAAAGCAAAAAAAAACACGTTAAATATTACCTTGATATGAGAAAAGGAGACAAACGCTTTCGTCCGTGCAGGACGACCGAGGAAATGTTTGAGGGACAGGTATATTATTATTGTATTATATCTCCTCAAAACGAAAAAAATGTTCTCGATAAGAAAATAAAAAGCATTTCAGGTGTTTCCGTTATTTATCAGGAGGATTATCCCGGCTGCGGCGTTTATTGGTACGAGATTTTTTCCGATAAGGCAACAAAAGCCAACGCAATCCATCAGCTTAAGGAATATACAGGCGCAAGCGAGCTTGTTTGTTTCGGAGATAATGTGAACGATATAGAAATGTTAAGGGCAGCCGATATAGGTTGTGCTGTAAAAAATGCTTTTGATGAAGTAAAAAAAGCCGCAGATACAGTTATCGGCGGCAATGAGTCATATGGCGTTCCTTATTACATTGAACAGGAAACGGTTAAAATACATAAATACAACAGCAAAAACGAAACATTCGTCAAACCCGACAATGAGAGATTTTCAAAAGCGTGCGAACAGGCTCTCGGACGGGAAATATCCACAATAGGAACACTGAATGAAAAAAATCTTCATTCCGCACTCAAACATTACTTCGCTCCCGAAATCAGCCAGGAGGCTAAAATCGGAAATTTTTACGCCGACGCTGTAACAGAAAACGGAATTATCGAAATACAAAGCGGCAGTTTCGGCAGACTGAATACAAAGCTCGGAGCATTTCTTCAGGCGAGCCATGTCACTGTTGTTTATCCCTTCAGAAAAATCATTCACAATATGTATATCCATAATGCAACAGGAGAACTTATAAAGGCTTCTCCTAAAAGAAAAATGATTGATATGACAAAGTTTTTTCTTGAGTTATACAGAATAAAAACATATCTGACTAATCCAAATCTTACAATATGTATAGCAGAGCTTGAAATCGAAAAGGCACGTTTTGTCGAAGATGAACGCTGTATAAGAAAAAAAGGACAGAAGATTGACATGATACCATTGTCCGTTGTCAGAGAAATTTATTTAGAAAAGCCATCGGATTATTCTGTTTTTCTTCCCGACAATCTGCCGGGGGAATTTACCGTCAGTGAATTCGGGAAATACTGCAAGAACTGCCAGCCGAAGCTTATGCTGGATATTCTTGAATATATGATGGTAGTTGAACGGATAGGGAAGAGCGGAAACGGTTTTGTGTACAGGGTATCTTAATAGTTGTCAATCCGACTTTTTTTCGTTTTTAACATCGGCAAGAGGATTGCTGTTCATTGCTTTTTTCATTTGTTCGTTTACAACATGAGTGTATATCTGCGTGGTGTTAAGGTTTTCGTGTCCGAGCACTTCCTTCAGAACACGAACATCAACGCCATTCTGATACATAAGAGTGGCGGCTGTATGGCGCAGTTTATGTACTGAAAATCCCATATCCGAAAGTCCTGACTGCTTTAATTTGTCGTCAATTATCTGTTCAACACGTCTGTTTGAAATGCGTTTATTATTTCTGCTTAAAAACAGAGCTTTTTCATACGGAACATCCGGACGCACGTTCATATACGCTTTGTATGCCTCAACACACGCATTATTAAGATAAACTATACGTTCTTTACGGCCTTTACCAAGCACTTTTATAAAAGAAACCGTTTCTGTATTCTCTTCTGTTTCTTTGTAATCGTTTACATTTATATTCACCAATTCCGATAATCTTATTCCACAGTTCAAGAAAAAGGTAATCATGCAATAATCTCTTGCGTCCTGCCAATCGGAAATATTACTTGCTTGTGACAGCAGACGCATTGCTTGTTCAACTGTCAGATGCTTTGGCAAAGCTGCTTTGGGCGTCGGAAGCTCAAGATTATCACATGGGCTTTTATCAAAATAACCTTTGGTATTTGTAAGGTATTTAAAAAACTGTCTTAACGATACAGCTTTACGCATTCTTGCTTTAGCCTCATTTGAACGTTCTGACTTTGTATAGTTCAGAAATTCAAGAATATCATTCAGCGTAACAGATTTAATAACAGATACAGATATATCTGATACATCAATATCATTAAAGTCTGTATTCTTATTACATAAGTTACGACTTTGTTTTAAAAAACGCAGAAATACTTTAATATCTGTATAGTAATTCTTTATTGTCAGTTCTGTACGGTTCTGCACAATATATTTGTAATTCAGATAATCTGCCACAAACTGCGGTATATCGTTGTATTTCATTTTAAACTCCTTTTTTTGAATAATCACCTCCCTCAATTTCGTAAAATATCAATTTTACGCAGTTGGGGATATATAAAAAACAGCCAAAGCCGCATGTACTCTGCTATCGCATTTTTCTGTATTTATTATACACCAAAAAAAGCAGTTTCGCAACTACTTAATTTTTTAAGTTATGTTGTAGTGTGTTTTAATTGAATTGGTTATAATAAATCTATTTGCTGTAAATATATCAATTTTATTGTTCTGCTTTTCTTGACATTACAATTTTCAGGATATATAATATAAATAGTAGTAAGTTTAAAAAGCGTTATTCTTATTTTCATTACATCAACGAAAGGAAGTTTAATAATGGCAAAGCGTAGAATCGGAATACTTACCAGCGGCGGCGACTGCCCCGGACTTAATGCAACAATCAGAGGCGTGGCAAAAGCTTGTTATAATAATTTCGGAGAAGATAATGTAGAAATAATAGGAATTTCCGACGGTTTTTACGGTCTTATTCACAACGATTGCAAAAAAATGAAACCGAGCGATTTTTCGGGTATACTTACGCAAGGCGGAACAATTCTCGGCACCAGGCGCACACCTTACAAACTTATGCAGGTTGTAGAAGATGATAAAATCGACAAAGTTGCGGAAATGAAAAAGACTTACAAAGCGCAAAAGCTTGACTGCCTGCTTACACTCGGCGGCAACGGCACGCATAAAACCGCTAACCTGCTTTATGAAGAAGGTCTGAATATAATCGGACTACCCAAAACAATCGATAATGACATCTGGGGCACAGATGTTACATTTGGCTTTCATACTGCGGTGGATATAGGAACAGATGTAATCGATCGCATTCATACAACAGCCGATTCACACAGCAGAATTATGGTTATTGAGATAATGGGAAATAAAGCAGGATGGCTCACACTTTATTCAGGCGTCGCAGGCGGCGCAGATATAATTCTGATCCCTGAAATTCCGTATAATATTGATAATGTTGCAAATGCAGTGATAAAACGTGCCGAAAGCGGAAAGGACTTCTCTATTATTGCCGTTGCAGAGGGTGCAATGACCGAAGACGAGGCAAAAATGAAGAAGAAAGAAAGAGCCAAGCTCCGTGCTGCGGAAGGCGATACAACTGCCACAAATCGTATTGCAAAGCAAATTCAGACATTAACGGGTCTTGAAACAAGAACAGTTGGGCCAGGTCATATTTTACGAGGCGGCAGTCCTTCTGCTTATGACCGAGTTCTTGCAACAAAATTCGGCGCAAGAGCGGCTGCACTTATCGATAAAGAAAAATACGGATACACTATTGCTAAAGTCGGATATGACATTTGCGAGAATAAATTGTCTGATGTAACAATGAAAACCAAGTTTGTAACTCCCGATGATAAACTTGTTGTTACGGCTAGAGATATAGGCATTTCTTTCGGCGATTAAACAAGTGCTTGACAATATCTCAAAAAAGAGGTACAATATATTGTGCATAAATACATTTACACGAAGGGATTAAAATGGAACAGAAAAAGTTATTATTGATTTATCCTGATTTTCTTGAGGAAGATAAATTCAACAAGAAAAGGCTCGGTAATTACAGCGAAGGTCTTGCATCTATTTCCGCAGTTTTAAAACAAGGCGGACATGCAGTTGAGCTGTATCATCAGCTTTACATGCCCGATAAAAAAGAGTTTATAGAGAATATTAAAAAGCATAACCCCGATGTGCTCGGGTTTACTGCCCGTACAACAGCTATTCCCTTTATTAAGCAGATGTGCTTATGGGTTAAGGAAGAAATGCCTGATATGTTTATCGGCATTGGCGGCTATCACGCTATTCTTGTTCCCGATGAAGTGCTGGCTATTGAAGGCTGTGACGCTGTGTTTGTAGGCGAAGGTGAATATTCGTGGCTTGAATATATGGACGCTCTTCGTGACGGAATAACACGCACAGATATTCAGAGCATCAACTTCAAGCTCAAGGACGGAACTATTATCAAAAACCCTGTACGTCCGTTAATTGAGGATCTGGACGAACTTCCCTTTCCGGATTTTGATTTGTTCGACTTTGACAATCTCGATCGTTCAAAAAACTTTACCGCAATGGTAATGCTGTCAAGAGGCTGTCTTTTCAGCTGTACTTATTGCGGAAATTCACAGTTCAGAAATATCTATCCGAATAAGCAGAAATACTGCCGTTTCAGAAGTCCGCAGAAAAGCATAGAGCTGCTTGAGCTGCTGCTGAGCAAATATCCGTATATTAAATTTATAGAATTCCGTGACGCTATTTTCAATATGTATAAGGATTGGTTCTATGAATTTATGCCGATGTATATTGAGAAAATACATCTTCCCTTTAACTGCAATCTCCGTTTTGATGTTCTCGACGAAGAGATGATTAAGATGCTGAAGGAAGGCGGATGTTATATGATTGACATCGGTCTTGAAAACGGAAATGAAGAATTCCGCCGCAAGTATCTGCACCGCAATATGAAAAACGACCATTTGATTCAAGTTTCAAAATGGTTCAGAGAAAACAAAATTACAGCTCTGACTTACAATATTGTTGGACTTCCCTACGAAACGCTTGAACTTTCGCTTGAAACGGTAAAACTTAATGCCAAGCTTGATGTAGACAAGGTTATACCCAATATTTTCTATCCGTATCCCATGACGATACTTAGAAAAACCGCAGAGGAAGGCGGATTTATTGATCCGAGCGTCGATCCCAATGACCCTGTACAGCTCCGTATGCCACAGTATCCAAAGAACGATATTCTATATATGGCATATAACTTCAATAAGCTTGTCAGAAAATATAAAGCAATATATGCTTTACCACCCGAGCAGGCAAAGAAAAAAGAAGCAAAGCTTGATAAAAAGATTACCTCTAAGCATTATCCCAGAACCTTGATTTATAAAACAGCAAAATTTAAGGAAGATATGTTTATCTGGGCAAAACGCACCCTCAAAAAGGTTTCGCCTAAGCTCTTTATTTTCTTGAAGAACAAGACGATGAAAGAGGTTAAACAATAATTTTGTTAAAATAGGGCTTTGTATTTTAATACAGGCCCTATTTTAAGTTTACATTATATTTCATTGATTTGCAGTTGTTTTTTGTGCTATAATGTCGGCATAATCTATAAACAATACGGAGGAAAAAATGAAAACAATTCACGTTTCTGCCTCACAGCCTTATGATATTCATATAGGAAAAGCACTCCTTGACAAATGCGGAGAGATAGTTCGCCCTTTGTGCAAGGCTGCACGAATTGCAGTTGTATCAGACGATACAGTATTCGGTCTATACGGAGAAAGATGTGTTTCAAGTTTGCAAAACGCAGGCTTTTCCGTTGTGGCTTTTGTTTTTCCTCACGGAGAACATAGTAAATCCCACGAAACTATCATAAAGCTCTATAATTTTCTTTCAGAAAATGGAATTACACGTTCTGACGCTCTTGTTGCACTCGGCGGAGGTGTAGTCGGTGACCTGACAGGATTTGCGGCAGCAAGTTTTCTCCGTGGAATAGAGTTTGTTCAGATACCTACTACCCTGCTCGCACAGGTTGACAGCTCAATAGGCGGTAAAACAGGAATAAATATCGACGCAGGAAAAAATCTTGTCGGCGCATTTAAACAACCTCTTGCTGTTATAGCTGATACAGATACGCTTTCTACGCTGACTGACGAAATATTTGCAGATGGTATGGGAGAAGTTGTAAAATACGGAATGATAAGTTCTCCTGAACTTTTTGAACTGCTTTGCGAAGGCAAAGCAAAAGAAAATCTTGATGAAATAATAACATATTGTGCGCAAAGCAAAGTAGATATAGTTACAAAAGACGAAAAGGAATCGGGTTTGCGTGCATTGCTTAATTTCGGGCATACACTCGGACACGCCATTGAAAAGCATTGCGGGTTCGGCGGAATATCACATGGCAAAGCGGTTGCGATAGGTATGAAAATGATATGCGAACGCACTGAAAAGCTTGGAATTACCGCCAAAGGCGTCTCCGAAAAACTTTCGCAGTGCCTTTCCGTCAATAACTTACCTGATAATTTTGAAATCAGCAATGAAATATTATATAAGTATTCATTGGGTGATAAAAAACGTTCTGCTGACAGTATAAGTCTTATATTCTGCGAGGATATCGGAAAACCTGTTATCAGAAAAATGTCAGTATCAGATTTTAAGGATTTCATCGGAGAATAAAATGAATATCAAAATACAACCTAATATTCTTAACGGAGATATAAAAGTTCCTCCGTCAAAAAGCATTTCGCACCGTGCACTTATTGCTGCCGCATTTGCAGACGGAGAAAGCAAAATCTATAATTTGCTTGATTGTGTCGATACAACAGCTACAATCGAAGCTTTGACTGCGCTTGGTGCTGAAATAAAGCAGAATAAAGAGTGCACAATAGTAAAAGGGTTTTCAAAAACTACGGATTTTGCTGATATTGACTGTCACGAAAGCGGCTCCACCCTGCGTTTTCTTATGCCGATAGCCGCTGCGCTCGGATGTCACTCTATATTCAGAGGCTCTGCAAATCTCCCCAACAGACCCATAACACCGTATTTTGACCAGTTTCAAAAGCATGGAGTTAAATTCATGACAGATAAAATGCCGTACGAAATGAACGGTAAACTAACAGGCGGAGTGTATGAAATTGCAGGCAACATCTCCTCACAGTTTATTACAGGATTTATTTTCGCATTATCACTGCTTGATGAGGACAGCACTATAAAAATAACCTCTCCGCTTGAATCAAAACCTTATGTTGACCTCACCATTGACGCCATAAATCATTTTGGAGTTACAGTTGAGGAAAAGGACAACGAATATTTCATTAAGGGCGGACAGATTTACAAAAACACAGATTACACCGTTGAGGCAGATATGTCGCAGGCAGGTTTTTTCTGTGTAGCAAAGGCAATCGGCGGAACGCTGTCCATAAACGGACTTAACGAAAACAGCAGACAGGGCGATCGTGAAATATTACATATAGTTAAAAAATATGAACAAACTGATGGTAAATGCTTTGATATAAACGCAAGCCAGATACCTGACCTTGTGCCTGTGCTTACCGTTCTTGCGTGCTTTACCGACGGTACATCATATATAAGAGGCTGTGAAAGGTTAAGAATTAAGGAATGCGACAGACTTGCCGCAATTTCAACCGAATTAAACAAGCTCGGAGCAAAGATTAAAATTGAAAATGACACGCTTGTAATCGAAGGCGTAAAAAATCTGAGCGGCGGCGAGTGTGATTCATGGAATGACCACCGTATAGCAATGTCGCTTGCGGTTGCATCACAGCGCTGCACTTCCCCGCTAATCATAAACGGCGCAGAATGCGTAAACAAGTCATATCCCGGTTTTTGGGATGATTTCAAATCTCTTGGAGGTGCCTACGATGTCATCAACGATTAAACTCGGCGAACTTTCTGTTTCAATTTTCGGCGAATCTCACGGAAACGGAATAGGCGTTGCGATTGATGGTTTACCGCCCGCCTGTGAGATTGATATGGAAAAAGTACTCGCATTTATGGCAAGACGTGCTCCCAAAAAAGATGGAACAAGCACTGCCCGTAATGAAAAAGATTTACCTGAAATAATTTCGGGGATATATAACGGAAAAACAACCGGAAATACATTATGTGCGGTTATAAGAAACACTGACCAACATTCTGCGGATTATGGCAGTGTATCCACTCTTGCACGCCCTGCTCATGCTGATTACACAGGATATATGCGTTATAAAGGTGCAAATGATTTGAGAGGCGGCGGACATTTTTCCGGACGTCTCACTGCACCGCTTGTTTTTGCGGGAGCAATCTGTGGCCAGATTCTCGAAAGCAAAGGCATATACGTCTGTTCTCATATTGCATCCATTATGAACGTATATGATAAAATGTTCAACCCGACAGACCTGGATAACGATTTATTTGAAGTTGTAAAAGGCAGATATCTTCCCCTAATTGACAGCGGAGTTGATTCTGAAATGCGTGCAGTGATTGAAAACGCAAGAATGAATCTTGATTCGGTTGGCGGAAGTATCGAATGTGCAGTTATCGGACTTGACGCAGGCGTCGGCTCTCCCATGTTTGACGGAATAGAAAACCGTATTTCGCAGATTGTTTTTGCTATTCCCGCAATAAAAGGCATTGAATTCGGAGCAGGTTTTGATGTAGCTAATATGACAGGCAGTCAGAACAATGATGAATATTATATAGAAAATTCAAAAATAAAGACACGAACAAACAACGCAGGCGGCATCGCAGGCGGCATAAGCAATGGTATGCCTATTATATTTAAGGTTGCAGTCAAGCCTACTCCCTCAATTTCAAGACCGCAGAAAACCGTAGACTATGTAAAGATGACCGAAGAAACGCTGGAAATAAAAGGAAGGCACGACCCTTGCATTGTGCCTCGTGCAGTTCCGTGTGTAGAAGCTGCCGCAAATATTGCGATTCTCTCTCTGCTTTAAGAAAGGTATATAATGGAAATCCCAAGAATTGAAATTAAAGATAAAATAGAAATATGGGCATATATTGGGTTTATTATCAGCAATTTCGGCGCCTTGCCCGAACAGCTTTTGATTGACATAAACAATGAAACTGCGGCCGTAAATTATTTTGAGTTTGTATCCGCTTTTACGGGAATGCAAAAGAAAGAGCTGATATATCAGGTTGAAAAGAAAAACGAAATATGCTGGCAGCTTACTGATAAAGGCGTTGAACATCTTAAATTGTTCAATGACAATGTTCCTATTTCTATCAGAGAAAAAACGCTGACCTCTGCAAAAAAGCTTATTGACAGAGCCGAGCTTGAACGCTCTGTTATTTGCCGTATTATAGAGGAAAACGGTAAATTCTATGTAAGTATCCGTCTTATAAGCGAAACAAACGGAGAGGATATTCTTTCTCTGCGCCTTACTACATTTGACAGGACACAGGCTGAAATAATTTCTGAGCGTTTCCTGGCTCGTCCGAATGAAATATTGCCTAAAATAATGAATATGCTTACAAAAGACGATTATTTCATGTATAATTAAAAGTCAACCCCGCAGTTGAAAAACTGCGGGGTAAAAAAATACTATTATGTTTTGTTTTCGTCCTTACGAACGGCTATTATTTTATCAATACAATTTTCACCTATCTGCGAAACTATAAAACATATATCGTTATAATCCACATGTACATTTTCTTCCTGTGGTTCGGGGATATACCCAAGCAAATCGGTTACAAATCCGGCTATTGTGTCATATTCGTGGTCCTCGGGCAGCGTGTATCCGAATAATTCAAGGACATCGTCGGGATCTGCTTCTCCGTCGAGCTCATATTTTTCGTTTCCGATTTTTCTTATCGACGCAGCTTCTTCGTCGTATTCATCCTCTATGTTACCCATGACTGACTCTATAATATCCTCAAGAGTAACAATTCCTGCCGTTCCGCCGTATTCATCCACTACAACAGCCATTCCGGATTTTAAATTGGTAAGATACTTGAATGTATCGGAACATGAACAGCTTTCCGGAATAAAAACTACGTCTCTTAGAAACTCTCGTACAGTATATCCGCTTATATCTTTTTTTCCTACAAGACATAACAAATCCTTTACAAGAATAATACCGATAATATGATCGATTGTTTTTTCAAAAACCGGTATTCTCGAAAAACCTTTGTCAAGTGCAAGATATATAAGGTCCTCAAGGTTTTCGTTTACCTCGACGCCCTCAATATTTATTCTGTGCGTCATTACATCGGAGGCTGTCAAATCGATAAATTCAAAGACATTATTTATCATTTCTACCGACGAATCCTCAATGGTTCCGTTTTCATTTCCTGCGTCAACCATTGACAGAATATCATCTTCCGAAACTTTTTCATATTTGCTTCCTAATGCCGCCCCTAAAAGAGCGCTTAAACCTTTATTCAGCAAAATGAGAGGAGAAAGAAGTACTTCTCCTGCTGTTATCTTACGTTTTCGCCCATCTGCGTCCATAAAATTCTTCCTTTCGTTTACTTGTTAAGTCCAAAAAATTTCACTGCATTTTCATTGCAGATTTCAACTACATTTTTTACTGAAATATTCTTTATTTCAGCTACTTTTTCCGCTATGTTTATTACCATGGAGCTGTCACATCTCTGACCTCTGTACGGAACAGGCGCCATGTATGGACAATCTGTTTCAAGCATAAGTCTTTCAATGGGAATTACCTCGCATGCCTCTACGGCTCTTTTAGCGTTTTTAAATGTCAGAACGCCTGTAAAGCTGATATTCATGCCCAAATCAAGTATTTCCTTTGCAGTCTCGGCGCTTCCCGAATAACAATGCACAACACCTTTTGGTTTGTATTCTTTAAGTATTTCTATTGTATCGGCAGTTGCCTCCCGTGAATGAACTACAATGGGAAGATTAAGACTTTGAGCGAGTTCAATCTGTTCTTTAAATGTTTTTATCTGAAGCTTTCGCTTAAATCCGTCTCTGTGATAATCAAGACCTATCTCACCTATTGCAACAACCTTGGGATTTGCTGCCATATTACGAAGTATGTTGATGTAATCATCGGGTAAATCATAGCAATCTTCGGGATGTATACCGACGGTTGCATATATTTTTTCATATTTATCCGCAAGCTTTACAGCAAGTTCGCTGCGGTGCAATGTGCATCCTATTGAGATAATATTCTGCACACTTTCATCAAGCATTTTTGACAAGAGTTCGTTGCGATCCTCGTCAAACATTTCGTCGTCATAATGCGTATGAGTATCAATAACCTTATAATTCATTTATATCCTTTACACTGTCCCTTTCAATCAGCTTACCTGTAACGAGTATACGTCCGCAGTTATAATTATTATCTCTTATTTTCTTAATAACAATTTCAACTGCCTCCATAGACATACGATAGCTGTTTACATCTATGGTTGTCATTCTGGGTGCCGCAATTGTTGAATAAATGTGATTATCATAACCAACTATTGAAATATCATCGGGTATATTGTAACCCTCAGCTTTAAGCTGATTCATAAACACATAAGCCGTTTCGTCGCAGTTGCAAACGAAAGCGGTCGGCATATTCTGAGGCAGTCTGAAAGTATCAAAAACTGTACCCTCTTTGCCTCTGTCGTCAACCTGATAGTCATTATTAAGGGGAATATTATTTTCGAGAAGAGCTTTGTAGTAACCGAGGTATCTGTCCTGGATACTTGAGGTTGAATTTATTGTTCCGACAAAACCTATTTCACGATGTCCTTTTGAAATAAGATACTGTGTCAGCGTATAAGCACCGAAAAAATTATCGCTCAATACGGTTTCAACATTATTTTTTCCGCTGTAAAAATCAAGAAAAACAGTAGGTATGGTAAGCGAAAGGAGTGATTCAACGTATTTTTCATTGAACTGTCCCAAAACAATTACTCCGTCTACTTTCTTGTCTATAATCGAGTTCGGCATAAAGCCATTCATTTCATCATTTTCGGAAATAACTTCAAGAATGCCATAATAGCTCTGTTTCTGGAGCAGTTCTACGATGTATCTGTAAACAACCCAGTAAAAGGCGCTTGCGTCATGAATAAAATGCTTGGCTACAACAATACCAATATTGTAAGTTAAACCATCCTTGTTGGATTTTGAGGAATAATTGAAACGATATCCCATTTCATTGGCTTTCTGCTTTATTTTTATGCGCAGTTCTTCGCTTACTCCATCCTTATCTCCAAGAGCTTTTGAAACAGTTACTGTACTGACATTAAGCTCCGCAGCAATATCGCTCATAGTTACCGCTTTTTTAATCATATCAATCCATTCCCTCTTTCTTGAACGAAAATAGTATACATATATATTTTAAGTTATAAATCGTTTTTTGTAAAGCAAAAAAATCAACAAATATTACTGAAATATATTATGAAAATACACAATAATTGCCATATTTATTGTTAAACGATATTGTCAATATCATATAA
>JAZNLN010000093.1:0-2882 GCA_045579125.1 Ruminiclostridium sp. | reverse complement strand
GGAGAAAGACTGTGCATGCAGGCTCTTGCGGCGGCGTACGGCGACAGCAGACCCGAATATTTCGCTCCGCTTTACCGCTCGCATATCCGCAGAGGAAACGCAATAGAGCTGAGCTTTGATTACTGCTCGGGCTTTGCGGCTCCCGAAAGCGGTGAGGGCTTTGAAATTGCGGGCGCTGACGGAAAATATGTCAAGGCGGATTTCAAAATCTGCGGAGATAAAATAATCGTATCCTCGGAGTCGGTTGAAAAGCCGCTCTATGTCCGCTATTTGTGGACGAATTACGGCCCTGTGACGGTATTCGGCAGCAACGGTCTGCCGCTCGCTCCGTTCAGAACCGACGTCAATAAATGATTATGAGATACTGAAAGGATAAGAAATGCGTAGCTGTGGTATTCTGATGCATATAACAAGTCTGCCGTCGCCTTACGGCATAGGTACGTTCGGCGCAGAGGCGGAGGCTTTTGTGGACTGGCTCAAAAGCGCAAAGCAGAAATTCTGGCAGGTGCTCCCGATAGGACCGACGGGGTACGGAGATTCGCCGTATCAGTCGTTTTCCACATTTGCGGGAAACCCTCTGCTTATCGACCTTGACGAGCTGGTAAAAAACGGACTGCTCTCAAAGGAGAAGTGCATGAACGCCGATTACGGCGCAAACCCCGCTTTCGTGGATTACGAAAGAGTTTACAGAACAAAGATGAAGCTCCTGAACGAAGCATTTTCCGCTTTTGAGGAGGACGTAAGCTATCTTGCGTTCATCAAGGGCGAGGCGGAATGGTTGGAGGATTATGCGCTTTTCATGGCGCTGAAGGAGGAAAATAATCAGGTTTCGTGGCAGGAATGGCCGCCCGAAATCAAGCAGCGCACTCCCTCGGCAATGGAGGAGGCCCGTGACCGCCTCGGCGAGCGGATGAACTTCTGGAAGTTCGTGCAGTTCGAATTCTACCTGCAATGGGAAAAAACCAAGAGATATGCCAACAAGAACGGCATTCAGATAATAGGCGACATTCCGATTTATGTAGCGCCCGACAGTGCGGACGTATGGGCAAGCCCCGAGCTGTTCAAGCTGTCGCCCGACAAAACGCCGAAGTGTGTAGCGGGCGTGCCGCCCGATTATTTCTCGAAAACAGGACAGCTGTGGGGAAATCCGCTGTACGACTGGGACCAGATGAAAAAGGAACAGTATATATGGTGGATTAAGCGTATCGAAAAGGCGATGAGCATGTTCGACGTGCTCCGAATCGACCATTTCAGAGCGTTCGACACTTACTACTCAATACCCTACGGCGAAGAAACGGCGATAAACGGAACGTGGGAAAACGGTCCGGGCATGGATTTGTGGAACGAGGTCGGAAAACAGCTCGGCAACGTCAATATTATCGCAGAGGACCTCGGAGAGATTTTCGACAGCGTTAAGGAGCTGCTGAAAAACACAGGTTTCCCAGGAATGCGAGTGCTCCAGTTCGGTTTTAACCCCAAGAACGAGGACAACGACCATCTTTGCCACAACTACGTTTCAAACTGCGTCGCTTATACGGGCACGCACGACAACTCCACAGCGGCGGGCTGGCTCAAATCCGCAGACGGAGCAACGGCGGCGATGGCAAAGCGGTATCTGAAGCCGAGGCTGTTTGAAAGCTTTACAAAGGCGATGATAAGAAATCTTTATCAGAGCTCGGCGGGGCTTGTTATAGTGCCTATGCAGGACGTGCTGGGGCTGAACGACGCCGCAAGAATGAATATTCCGTCAACGCTCGGCGGAAACTGGCAGTGGCGCATGCGGGCGAAGGATTTATCTTCCGACAAGGCGGATTATCTGGCAGACCTTGCGCAGACCTATTTCAGATAAAAAACGAAAAAAATATTTTCCGCAACAGGAGAGCCCCTCGGCGTGACTTGCACGCCGAGGGGCTTATAATTATATCTGATACAGTCGGGCATTATCCCGCATAAACGTAGTCTATGTGTCTTGGATTAGTGGCAAAACTCAGAACATTGAAATCATCTCCGTAGGAAAGGCACATAAGATTTATCGGATGTTCCTTGTCGTCGGGAACGATAAATGAAATCACCGGTATATATTCATTCAGCTTGTATTCAACGCCGCTGTTGAAAATCCTCGAATATTCGTCATGCTCGGCGATGAGACTTTTTCTGACTTCTTCCGAAAAGGCTTCAAAATTGTCGTTAAGCTCAAGAACAAGAGCGGTGTAATCCATTCCCGAAAAGCGGAGCGTGTGGTCGTCGATAACCTCGATATACTCGTTTTCCGAGCCGCCCTTGAGCATGTATTTACCCGTTTTCAGCTCGTTCATTAAGTTGTATTCCTGACCCGAGCTTACCGTGGCAGTAGGCTGATTGGACAGCACGACCGCCGCAGTAACGCCGCCGCCGAGCAGAATGACTGCCGAAACTATTGCAAGTATTGCTTTTTTCATATTTTCCTCCGTTCCGCATTGGGCTTTATGTTTTTCTTGCATATATAGTACATCTGCGGGCGGAGTTTGTCAATATGTTTCGGGATGATTTTATGCTAAAAGGTAGAATTTTGTAGGATTTTGAGGAGAGGAAGGCGGCGTAAAATGAATGGTTGCTGTTTTAAAGCGGCACAGTTATTGCAAGAACGCCGAAAAAAGAGTAGGCATGGGAGTATCTGCGCCCTTTAAAAAGGGCGCCCCTAAACTTTTGCACATTTGATTTATAGGCTTTCGCTCCGAGGATAATGTTTTGTTTGATTTGGGGCGGGCACTCTTTAGTGTGTTCGCTATATAGAGGTTTTTAACCCCGCCGTTTTGCAACTGCTGGGTTAGCTGTTTCTTATAAAAGGCGGGAATTGCCCAAGGCGGCTCGCCTTCGGGGGACACCTTTCTGAAGAAAGGTTA
>JAZNLN010000092.1:0-16021 GCA_045579125.1 Ruminiclostridium sp. | reverse complement strand
ACGTAAGATATGCGACATCCGTTGTAAACGAAAGCGGCGACCGTGCTATCGGTACAACAATGGCGGCAAACGTTAAGTCTGCTGTTATTGACAGCAAGAGCGAGTATCACGGTACAGCAACAATCCTCAATGCACCTTATTTTGTATGCTACGAACCTATGTATGACTATAATGGCAACGTTGTAGGCGCATACTTTGCAGGTAAGCCCACAGCAGAATCCGACGCAGAATTCTTCATGGTTGAAAGCACATGTATTATTGCTGCTGTTGTAATCATCCTTGTATCCATCGTATTCTGCCTTGTTTTCACAAAGAAGACAATAACTTCGCCTATCAACGAAATCAACCAGATTGCAGATATCATGCAGCAGGGTGAATTAAGCAAGGCTGACTCCGACTTCAGATTTAGCAATGATGAAATCGGTGCACTTGCTGATAAGATGCACCAGACAAAGGCACAGCTCAGTGTTTACATCCATGACATTTCGACAGTCCTTGAAGCAATGGCAACAGGTGACTTTACACAGAAGGCAAACGTTACATATGTTGGCGACTTCGCAAAGATTAACCAGTCTTTCATCACAATCCAGCAGAACCTTAACGGCATCATTCTCAATATGAACAACTCTTCTGAAGAGGTCATGAACGGTGCTTCCCAGATGGCAACAGGTTCGCAGATGCTTGCTGACGGTACAACAAAGCAGGCAAGTGCTATCGAAGAGCTTTCTGCTACGATTGCTGAAATCACTCAGAAGATTAACGTTACAGCTGATAACGCCAAGAAGGCGCATTCTCTCTCCGCTAATGTTGAGTCCAGAATGATTTCTCAGAACGAGGAAATGGCAAACATGCTTGCGGCTATGAGAGATATCGAAAACAAGTCCAACCAGATCAGCAACATCATCAAGACTATCGACGATATTGCTTTCCAGACTAATATTCTTTCGCTTAATGCTGCCGTTGAGGCTGCTCGTGCAGGCGACGCAGGCAAGGGCTTCGCAGTAGTTGCTGACGAAGTTCGTAACCTCGCAAGCAAGAGTGCCGAGGCTGCAAAGAATACAACAGAGCTTATTTCCGCTTCTATTGAGGCAGTTTCCCGTGGCGCACAGATCGCAAATGATACTGCTGCTACAATGCAGGAAGTTATGGAAGCTTCTAAGGAAACTAATGTTCTTATCAGCAATATCACAGAAGCTACAACAGACCAGGCTAACTCCATCACTCAGATTAACGCCGGCGTTGAACAGATTTCTAACGTTGTTCAGCAGAACTCCGCAACAGCAGAAGAAACAGCTGCATCTTGCGAAGAACTCAGCGGACAGTCCACAATCCTCAAACAGCAGGTTGCAAAGTTCAGAGTATAATCCGAATTTTTACAGACTATGTTTTGAGCATTAACCAAATAATAAAAGTGCCTTCGAGATACATCGGAGGCACTTTTTGTTGTATAAAATATAATTGTTCAAATATAGTTTGTCAAACTTAAACCGCCGCACAGGATAAGACGCTGTGCGGCGGAATTACTGATGACCCGTAATTAACGAGATTCTGTTATTTTGTCTATTATCTGTTTTTTGGCACGATAATAAATTATCCGTGCCCAATTTTCTGTTTTCCCGAATATGTCGGCAATATCCTTATACGACAATTCTCCAAAAGTGCGGAGAGTGAAAACCTCTTTATATGGCTCATTTATCGTATGGAGGATTTTATGAATGTTCAGGTATTCTTCTTTATCTTCGATTTGCAGGATGTAGCTGTTTTCATAAATTGAATTATCATCCGGAGAATTGTCCTTGTTTTTCCTGCAGTAATCGTAATATGTGTTTTTTGCAATCTGACACAGCCATACGGTAAGCTTGCATTTTCCGTTGTAGCGGTCGATGTTTTTAAACGCCTTGAACATTGTTTCCTGCGTTATTTCCTCGGATAAATCTTCGTTTCTCGTAAGCTTCAGCAAGAATCTGTAAACGTCCCCGACGTATAATCGGTATATTTCGTCAAAGTTCTTATTCATTTTACGAAACCCACTCCTCAATAACCGAATCGCTGACATTATATTTGTTTTTCAGATATTCCGTGTGGTACTTTATGTCTATTTCGGCTCTTGTGTATTCATTTTCCCAATCCTGTTCTGCGGCTGACA
The DNA here is from genome assembly GCA_045579125.1 of Ruminiclostridium sp. Classification (GTDB taxonomy): domain Bacteria; phylum Bacillota; class Clostridia; order Oscillospirales; family Ruminococcaceae; genus Ruminiclostridium_E. Next base: position 13,875 of record JAZNLN010000092.1, on the reverse strand, counting down.
TTGCGAGCTCGGTCTCGTAATCATAGCTGATATAATTATTGTATGCGTTGTTTATGTAGTTTTCCTTGTCTGCTTTTAAAATATCGATAGAGTGACCCGAAATCATATCGCATTCGTACATATCAGTTTCCTCATTGTATTTGGCTACATAGAACTCGTTGGAGGAAAGAATAGCGTAAGCGTATTCATTTCCCGATATTTTTGAAATATAAAATTCCGAAACTATGAACTCATTAACTCCTGTCACTTCGCCTGCGGATACCACAAGGTAAGCATTTGTCCCATCGGTATATATTTTTGACGCCTTGATTCTGTTAGAGGAAGAATAACAGCAGTCGTTGCTCAAATCAGTCAGCTTTTGACCGTTTTCTCCTGTCAGTTCTAATATTTTGTCCTTGTAAATATCCATTCCATATTCAAAAAATGCATTCCTCGTGTTTATTCCGAACAGTGAATTCAGCTTGTAGTATTCCTTGTTAATCAGCATATAGCCTGCAAGACAGCTGTAAATTATCATTGCAAGAGCAATGAGTGCGGGTATGCACAGAATAACCCATTTGAATATTTTTATTTTTTTAAACGGTTTTTTTGCGGAAATGTTCTGTGAAATTTCCGTTTTTTTGTTTTCGGTCAGAATCGATTTCGTTTTTGAGAGCATATCTGCGCACTCTTTGCATTCCGCAATATGCTCTTCGACGTATTCCTTACCCGACGGACTAATTATTTCGTCGATGTAAGCCGCAATGAGATCGCTTGTAATTTCGCATTTGTTCATAGTTTGCTACCACCTTTCTTTATATATATAACGATTGAAAAGTGTTTTTGTTACAAAAAGCTCCGATTTAGTTTGTTTGTCATATAAATTTTTAATCCCGCAGCGTGTTACTGCGGGATTAACCATTTCTTATAAAAGTCAGAAACTGCCCAAAGGGGGTCCCTTTTGTAGTTTTTTAAGCTTTTTCGGTTATGTTCTGATTGGCATTTTCTTTGTCTATCTTGTTTCCAATCGTCATTGTTATTATCAGACCGACAATGATAGGGAAGTAGAACGTGAGGAAACGCCATACAAAAGTAGAAAGATTAACTGCATTTCCGAATATTCCGGCAAAAAATGCGATATAGCTTCCTTCGGCAGCTCCAAAAGCACCGGGCAGGGGCACAAATGAAGAAATCATAAGTACAAATCCCTGACAAGCAATTATTGTTATAAAGTCAGATAAACCCTGTTCAAAGCTTACGCCTGCTCCAAGGCCGAGTCCGAGGTAAATGACATATGTAATCGAGAAGTAAACCGTGAGCTGGACAAATGTTATCAGGCACATTTTAATAATAAGCATCGGCTGAGATTTGATGAAAACGAAGTTTTCGTAATACTGGTTCATTTCTTCGTCTATGAACTTAATTTTTTCATCATAGTCCTTGACAATATGGATTTTGTAGAGCAGTTTTATTATTCCGTGAGCAAGCTTTGTTGTAGGCTTGCGGAAGAATGCAAGCATAAAAAGGAAAACAATTACAATGAAGTTTATGATAAATCCGAGAAGAACGAGTGCGGTTAGTCCCGCTAATTCTTCAAATACATATGTAATGCGCAGAATAAGCAATACAGCCGAATAGATTGTCAAAACGAACTGGTAACATATGAATTTACTTAAAAGCGCTGTCATTCCCGAACCAAGCGGCATTCCGTATCTTACGAGGTAATAAGCCTGAATGGGCTGACCGCCCGATGCGAAAGGAGTGATGCAGTTGAAATACTGGCCTACTATCGACACGACCAGAGTGTGTTTGAATTTTTGCGGCGGGTGAATCGACTTTGCGACAACGTGAGTTGTAACGGCTTCGAGCAGCCAATACACAATCATAAACAGCGCTGAAACCAACAACAGCCATATGTTCATATGCTGCATTGCGTCAAATATCTTTGTGGGATCGTCGATGAAGAAAATAAAAATAATCATGACGACGAAAGCAAATGCACAGAATATCAGATTTAGCTTATTTGATTTTTTCTTCATTTTTTATCGTCTCCGATTGAATTGTAAACCATTGTGTAAAATTTATCCCATAATTCGGATACATGTTCTTTTGAATAGAAAACATTGCCTCTTTCAGAGTCAGAAACACACTTTTCGTAATATTCCTTATCGTTTCGGAGCTTGTTTATCTGTTCTATAAATCCGTCGACATCGTTTGCTCTTGCGTAGAAATCAAAGAGAATGTCGTTGTATATTTCCAGGTCACGCAGAAGAATAGGAGTGTGCGTACACATTGATTCGAGAATTGTCATCGGGAATAATTCCTCAAAAGAGGGGAGGAACATAACGTCCGCAATGTTGTATATTTCGTTCATACACTCACGCTCAATCATTCCGAGGAATTTAACGTTTGCGGGAGGATTTTCCATTATCTTTGTTATTTCCTTATATCCGTCGGTTATTGCGCCGAACGAGAAACCACCCGCCCATACAAACTGAACGTCGGGCAGCTGTTCCGCAATTTTAAGGAAATCGAAAATACCCTTGCGTACCTGGAGCTGGCCTGCGCACATGATTACGAATTTATCCTTGTCAATTCCGTACTTTTCACGGAGAGCGGCTTTTTCATTGTCTGAAACAGGGTGAAACAAATCCGACGAAACATAGTTGGGTATATAAGTAACCTTGTCACGTTTTACGCCGTAATGTTCGAGTCTGCCGATAAAATAAGGGTTTACAGTTACAAGATAATCCATGCTGTCATAGAATTTAATCATGTACCAGTAGAAAATCTTGCGTGCAAGCTTTGGCAGCTTAAGGCTTGTATCAACCGTTTCGGGGAGCATGTGAACATATCCGACGGAGCGGCCTTTTTTTGTTCTTCTTTTTTTGGATACTGCGTAACCGAAATTTATCGTGTGGTAATGTGTAATATCTGCCTGCATTTTTTTGTTTATAAAAAACTCAAACTTGTCGCTCAGGCGTTCTTCGACAAGGCTTACCTGTTCGAGATATGCTGAGCCGACGCCCTGACCCTTTACAGAGGTCGCCTGCGACATCATATTTACAGTTATTTTTTTTCCCATTATGTATAAACTCCTGATAGATTGCTGTTTTATTCCAATACTATTATTGATTATACTTTAAAAAAGGGGTAATGTCAAGCAAATAAAAATTGTTAGGTTATTATTGCAAAAAAATTAGTTTATTATAGTTATATTTGTTTATTATATCAATTATTACGGCATATTTCTGCGTATTATGAGTGCTGAAAAGCTGTGAAAACATCTGTCAGAATAAAAAATCCCTCGCCGTATGACGATACAGCGAGGGATTTAGTGGTTTTTACAATTTTTTAAAATATATAATGACTGGTCTGAATGGATTTGCCGACTTGCATAAACAGTACATACAGAAATGACGGTTCAGTTAAGCGGCACGCTTATTGCTGTACCTCGGTACCGGATGTCATCACGCCGTCTGCGCCTATTGTCGCAAGGAGGAACGGTTTTGCTTCCTTATTGTGGTTGTCGATAGCGACAGCGTAGATGTAAATTGTTTCTGTTATGTCTTTCTTTGCGGTTACGTTAAGCAGATTATCTTCTCTTTTGAGCGAAACAAGTTTGGATTTTGAGTAGTAAATCTTTGTTCCCTCTGCAAGGACTTTATCCTGTGAAACTACGAATTTAAGTTTATCGGTAGTTCCGCCTGTGTTGTTTCCGCCCATTAAGGCATAGCTGAACTGTATCAGACCATTGTCACGCTTTTTGGCAAGAGTGCCGCCGACTGATGTCGGTGTAATTGTAATGATAGGGTTAATTATTGTTGCGGTAAAGTTGCATTTTTTATTGCTTTCGTTGCAGATTACCTGTATCTTGGCCTTCACGGCCTTACCTGAATCCAGAGTAGACAGTGCTCTCAGCGTAACATACATATTTCCGCTGCCGTCTTTTTTGATTTCGCTTATGGAAATTCTGTCGGAGTATGTGGAATTAACAAGACTTACAGAATATGTAGCCTCGTCGGATGTACCGCTTGTGGGCATAATATAGAGGTTTAAGTCGTTGCCGCCAACGGTAAGGAGCGATTTTTTTACTATGTGTGATGCGTCGTTTGACGGCTCGTCGCATAAGACAATTTTCTTTGCAGCTGTCTTTACGTCTACGATAAATTCTTCCGTTTCGAAACTTCCTGTGTCGCAGGCGTAAATATACGCTGTTCCTTCGCTTCTTGCCGTTACCTTTCCTCGGTTGGTTACGCTGGCGTATTTTTTCGAGGAGCGGGTTGTTACGGTATGTTTATCGGTATTGAATGTAATGTCGGTCGGCTCCTCTGCGGAAATCCAGACTATTTTTCCTCTTTTTGTTTTGCCGTTCTTCTCATATTCCGAGGCGGTAAGGCTTGTTTCAAGGGTAATTGATTTGTTTGCCGTTGAGCCGTATACCCATATAGTATATCCTGCGGCGTCAGCTACGCCTGTTCCGACCGTTACCGTGCATTCCTTTGAAGCCTTGCCTGCGGACGCTGTCGCTGTAATTACGGCTGTACCGTTTCTCTTGCCTGTAACGGTTGCAACATTGCCTTTGTAGGATATTTCGGCAATTTTCGGGTCGCTGCTCGTCCACGAGATTCTGTCATCGCTTTCTGCGGGCGTCAGCGTTGCGGTTATGGTATCTTTTGCGTCAATCGCAAGCGTGAGCTCCGTTTTATCGAGAGTAACAGCGGTGGCGGGAGTATTTATTTTTATGTTCGTGTAGATGTATAAATATCCGTAAACGCTTTTGAAGTATGAATATGACGGTACGCCAAGCTGTGCGGCTATGTAGGAAAGCTTTGTTGTGGTGCTTGCGATGAAGTATACATAATCCCCGTGACCCGACGCAAGAGCAGTGTCTGTAAAGATCTGGACATTATCGGTTGTTAGAGTGCCGTCTGAATAGCTCTTGTAGTAGTGGTAGTACGAATAATCCGTGGTATTTGCACATTCGTCGGTAGTCGGGAGCCATTTGCCTGTGGAGGGAGAACCTGATGATGTGAACTGCGTGTGGTTTTTTGTAAATGTAGAGCGGGGGGTGCAGAAATAATCATAGATACAGTACGGTGCGCCCTCCTTGTTGAGGTCGTCCCATGTAACGTCTACAAAGTAGTAATTTTCTCCGAGCTTTACGGAGTTCCATGCGTGAGCTTCGCCGTCGGCTGTACCGATGTAGTATATATTGTCGATTCCGAGGAGGTTAAGCATGTACTGATATGTTTTCGCATATCCCTCGCATACCGCACCGTCGCCCGAAAAAACACCATGAATATTATGCGCCCATTTTTCAGATTCGGGAACATTCGCAGAGCTGTATGCATAGTTGATTTTCTCAACTATCATATCGTGCAGAGCAAGAGCCTTGTCGTAATCGGACGAAAGTGCGCTGAGCTGGGTATACCACTGCGCTGCTGTTGCCGATATTTCGCTGTCGGCCTCTGTTCTTGAAGCGGGAGTATAGTAAAAATCGTCAAGCTGCAGATAATAATTAAGCTCGCCGCCCTGAACGCTGTATGAGCATGAGCCCGAAAGCCAGTAATACTGCGGGTTATCTAGACATACCGCACGGAAGGCTTTTATTGCGTCGCCTGTAGTAACTGTTCCGAGCTTTACACCTATGGTGTCGATTTCTGTATAGGTTTTGGACGAGAAATTCTCGGACGCAGTGAATGCGTCAACAGTCTGCTCAAAAGCGGTGTAGCTCTGTTTCTGTGTGTCGGTAAGCTTGTTGAAATAGTATGTATTATCGCCTTTTGCTGATGTTCCGTTATTTATGGCATTGACATCTGCGGATATTTCGGGGAAGAAAGCATTTTCGATTACAGTGCTGTCCGCCGTGGAAAAAGAGCTTTCTTCGACGCCGCCTGTCGGGCAAAGCACGTTATCGTTCAGCACGGCTGACGAGTTGAATATATTGTTTGCCGCCATCGGCAGTATTATTGAAAGTGAGCAGATAACTCCGATAGTTTTTCTTAATAATTTATTCATAAAGAACCTCCTGTTCCGTATGTTGGACTATATCAAATGTTATATCGTCAAAGTGCTTATAAATCTTTAGCATATTATACCATACTTTATATAAATAATCAATATTAAATATAAATTTCGTTGTAATTTTGATTATATTGTGCATAATTGCCAAATGTCAACATTTGTAAATAGGTATTGCAATTCCCATTTTTTTGTGATAAAATATATAGAGATATTATTTCCGAAAGGACAAATGAAATGGGTAACGAAGAGTACAAAAATAAAAAATATGCGGAACGTCCGCAGTTTCCTAAACGTGCCGTTATTACGGGCGGAATGCCTTACGGCAACAAATCGCTCCATTTTGGCCATATCGGCGGAGTGTTCGTATTTGCCGATGTATATGCACGTTTTCTGCGTGACAGAATAGGCAAGGAGAATGTAATATTTGTATCGGGCACAGACTGCTACGGCTCTCCCATAGCAGAGAGCTACCGCAAGCTTTGTGAAAGCGGCGAATTCAGCGGAACTATTCAGGATTTCGTCCGCAAAAACCATGAAAATCAGAAAAAGACCATGGATGATTACAATATCAGCCTTGACCATTTCGGTGCATCGGGTCTTGACCGTTCGGCTGAAATACACAGCGAGATGTCCGATTATGTCATGAATAAGCTGTATGAGGACGGACATTTGTCGAAAATTACGACAAGACAGTTCTATGACGAAAAGGCAGGTTGTTTCCTTAACGGCAGACAGGTTGTCGGCAAGTGCCCCGTCGAGGGATGCCGTTCTGAAAAGGGATATGCTGACGAATGCGACCTCGGACATCAGTATATGCCCGAAAACCTTATAGACCCCAAGAGTACGCTGTCTGGCGAAACGCCCATAATGAAGGATGTTGTGAACTGGTATATCGACCTTAATCGTTACGGAGATTTACTGCGTGACTATTCTGCTGATATTTCCAAGAAAAAGAATGTCCGCAAGCTTGTTTCGAATACGATAGACGAGTTCCTCAAGCCGCCTGTTATCTACATTAAGAACGAATTTCAGGAAAAATATGACAGTCTGAAGGCTTCTTTCCCCGAGCACGAATACATCGAGGAACCGAAAAAGCCGTCTTTTACACTGCAGTTTACATCTCTTGACGACTGCAATGCGGCTACAAAAATCCTTTCGGAAAACGGCATAAGATACAGAACGGGCAAAACTCTCGTTCCGTTCAGACTTACGGGCAATATTGAATGGGGCGTTAAGGCGCCTGTTCTTGACGGCGAAGAGGGGCTTACAATATGGGTATGGCCCGAATCTCTCTGGGCTCCGATTTCGTTTACCTGTGCATGTCTTGAAAAGAACGGAAAAGAAAAGAGCGATTGGAAAAAATTCTGGTGCTCCAAGGATTCTCAGGTATATCAGTTCATCGGCGCAGACAATATTTATTTCTATGGTGTTGCCGAAATGGCTATGTTTATGGCACTTCAGGGCAAATACGGCGAGGAGCTCTCTGCCGACCCTGCGGAAGGTCAGCTCCAGCTGCCTATACTTATGGCTAATAACCACATTCTTTTCCTTGACAAAAAGGCAAGCTCCAGCAGTGCGGTAAAGCCGCCTATGGCGCAGGATTTGCTTGATTACTATACAGCTGAACAGCTTCGCATGCATTATCTCGGTCTTGCGCTTGGCAAGGGAAGCGTGAGCTTCCAGCCCAAGCCCTACAATCCCGAGGCAAAGCCTGAGGACGCAGACCCTGTTCTCAAGGATGGCTTCCTGCTTTCGAACGTGTTTAACCGAATTATCAGAACGTGTATTTATTCCGTTCAAAAGCACTACGACGGCGTAATGCCCGTTGGCAAGGTTGACGACGATTTCATGGAAAACGCAAAGAAAGCCGTGCTTGATTACGAGCGTTTTATGTATATGTTTGAGTTCCATCAGACGACATACGTCCTTGACAGCTATATCAGAAAAGCAAGCAAGTATATGGCAAAAAATCTCGGCGATGCAGATAAGAACGACGATGACGCACTTCGCCGTCAGACGCTTATCAATATGTTCCATATGATAAGAACAGCGTCCGTTCTGCTCCATCCTATGGCTCCTGTGGGTACGGAAAAGGTGCTTGAATATCTGAAGCTTGACGAGAGCTTCTGGAGCTGGGACAGAATTTTCGACACAATTTCGGATTTCTGCGGCGGCAAGGATTACGAACTGAAATTCCTGCCTCCCAAAACCGATTTCTTCACAAGACATCCGAGTCAGTTTGCCGCAAGCGAAGAATAAAATTAAAGCCGCTTTTGATGTATTCGCATCAAAGGCGGTTTTGTGCAAAAAAGGAGAATTATCAATGGATGTTATTGACGCAATTTTTCAGAGGCGCAGTTATCGAGGAAAATACAAATCCGACCCTGTGCCGAGAGAAGATTTGATTACCGTTATGAAAGCAGGTCTTGCCGCACCGTCTGGCTGTAACAAACAGACGGTAAGCCTCATAGCTGTCGACGACAGGGAAGTGCTTAAACAGCTGCACGCTGTTATTGACCCGCCTGTCGGGGAAACGGCGCCTGCGATGATTTGCGTGCTTACACGAAGAATAATCGCTTACGGGGACAGATGCTTTTCCGTGCAGGATTATTCCGCTGCTATTGAAAATATGCTCCTTGCAATAACTGCTCTGGGTTATCAGAGCTGCTGGTACGAGGGGCATATAACCGACGCAGACAGAATCGGATATAAGATGGCGCAGGTTCTGAATATTCCTGATGATTACGAGCTTGTATGCTTTCTTCCTGTGGGCATTCCCGAGGAAAAAACTGTTATACCCGTAAAGCTTCCGTTTGAGGACAGAGTGTGGTTCAATGCATTTAAAAACGATTAAAAACTACTTTTTTTTCATAATTTTTCGCCTGAAAACGCAGTTTTTGTTTATTGTGCCGATTGGGCGGGAAAATGCTTTTTGAAGAATATAAATTACGCCGTTATTATTGCCGTATTCTTTTATTGCTGAAGATGATTTTTGTTTATTATCAACCAAACAGGTTTCTGCGTGCAGTGTCGCAGTGTGATTTGCTTTGTGCATTTTTACGAGTATAATTATATACATAAGGCAAAACTGAAAGGACATAATGATATGGAAAGACAGGCAAAAAAGAAACTTCTGAAAATGGTGACGGTAGGCGTAATGGCGGCACTCACGTTTGCGCTTTCGCATATAGAAATCCCTATCCCATCAATACTTGGCATAACACGGATACATCTCGGAAATTCAATGTGCCTTCTTGCGGGTCTGCTGTTCGGGGGAATGTGCGGAGGCTTGTCGGGAGGTATCGGCTCATTTTTCTATGACCTTACCAATCCGCTTTATATCGCAAGCTCACCTTTTACATTTGTATCCAAGTTTGCAATGGGATACACGGCGGGTAAACTGTCAGGCAAAAAAAACTCAGGAGGCAGATTTGTAATAGTACTGCTTTCGGCGATTGTCGGACAGCTCGTTTACATAGCTCTGTATCTTCTTAAAACCTATGTTTCCGATATTCTGCTCGGAAACGTTCATGAAACAGCGCTTGCAGATGTAGCTTCAAAGCTGCCGGTGTCACTCGGGAATGCGGTTATTGCAGTTGCGATTTCGGTGCCGCTTTATTTTGCTTTGAGAAAAGCTCTTGCAAGAATGAATTTCCTTTCGCTGTTTGATACCGACGAGGAAAAGAAAGGTTATTTCAATCCCGTTACGGTTACGCTTTCTGTAATCGCTTCGGTGGCAGTAATACTTTTCTCGATAAATCTCTCCGCACAGAGCAAGCTTGAAAAAGCAGCGGCAGAAAAGGAAGAACAGCTCCGTGAACAGCTTGAAGAATACGAGGAGCGCATTTCCGCCCTTGAGGAAATGTTGGGAATATCATACGGTGTTGAATGAAATAAAAACTGACAATTTTCTCCATTTTCTTAAAATATATTGACAAATTTCGGGCAGTTGTATATAATATATAGTGTACAAACTATGTTATTACATACAACTGCTTGTATTTTTGGAGGTCAACTGTGAGAAACAAGGCGCTTAAAAAGTTGATAACGAGCTCGGCTGTTTGCTGTTCTGCGGCGGCAGGGCTTATTTGCGTTTCTCTTTTATCGACATATTTTGCGGATTTGTATTCAGTTGAGGGATATATATCTGCCGCATACTGTGCGGCAGAGGAGGGCGAAACGGTTTATTATGAGGTTGACGCCACATACGACGCTCTTGATTTCGAATGGAAATACGGCGATTTGTCACAGGTTTACAACAGCACAACCTCCGACAGACAAAAGGATTACAGCGATTATTATGTGATTATTGGCTCCGATAACAGTGAAATCACCATTTCTCCTTATAATTATGCGGCATATTTCAAGACCGAAAAGGGAGATGTTGCCGTTCCTGTCGGTGCGGAGCTTTTTACGGGAACTACAACCGTTGATGCAAAGCCCGAAAACAAGCCGATTTATACAACGTCATCGCACAGAGTGGAAAATGCGCCGCTTTTTGTTGATACGGAGATAATAGCAACAACAGCAAGAACGACTGCGAAAACAGCGGCTAAAACAACTGCGAAAACAACCGCTAAAACGACAGCAAAAACAACCAGTCCCGTTACTACATCGAAAAAACCGTTCATAAATTCAGGTGATGTGTACGATTGCTTGAATGACGATGTATATATTACAATGCTTAACCTTGTAAACACAGCACGCATAAGGAACGGACTTGAGCCTGTCATGTATTCGGCGGAGGTGCACGAGGTTGCCCAGCTGCGTGCTAATGAAATAGCTACATATTATTCGCACCAGCGTTCCGACGGCAGAGGTTTTTACACCGCATTCAAGGATCTTGGCGTTGAGTATGTCAAGTGCGGCGAAAATATAGCGTATGGTCTTAACACATTCTCAACTCCCGAGGAAGTGTTCAATGCGTGGATGGATTCTCCGTCACATTACGAAAATATTATGAATCCCGAGTTCACAAACGTAGGATTCGGAATGACAACGCTCAAAAGCGGTGGTAAAACGTATTATTACTGGTCGCAGGAATTTGCAATTCTCAAATAATAACACAGCTCCCGATTCGGATTTCCGTTTCGGGAGTTTTCTTGTCTGACGCTATTGACATCTGATGTTATTTGTTATATAATAAATTAAAATTGAGTTTCAATCTCAAATTACAGCAGGAGGTATTCCTATGGCTACGTCAAAGCAGTACAATACAAAACAGCGTGAGGTTATACTGCGGTGCCTTTCGCAGAATACCGACAGACATCTGACAGCTGACGAGATATCCGTACTGCTTGCAAAAAGCGACTGCAAGGTAGGAAAGGCGACGGTTTACCGTTATCTTGAACGGCTTACCGATGAAGGAAAAATCCGAAGATATATGAGCGACAGCGGCGGAAGTGCCTGTTATCAGATGATTGATGACAGCTGTCATGAGCATTTTCATCTTAAATGTATAGGCTGCGGCAGGATAATACATGTGGAATGCGATTTTCTCAGCGAAATGAGCGACCATCTTATGAACGACCACAGCTTTGAGATTGATGTTTCAAGAATTACGATTTATGGCAGATGTGAAAACTGCCGTACTGTTGAGGAGAAATAATGGAGCTTATAAAATGCACTGACGTATGTATGCGTTACGAAGGCGTTACGGCAGTTAATAATGTTTCTTTTGCGATAGACGACGGCGATTTCCTTTGCATAGTCGGGGAGAACGGCTCTGGAAAAAGTACGATTATGAAAGGAATACTTGGGCTGAAAAAATGTCACAGCGGAAAAATCGAGTATATCGGAGTCAATAAAAACGAGATAGGTTATCTTCCGCAGCAGTCGCCCGCACAGAAGGATTTTCCCGCAACAGTGCGGGAGGTAGTGCTTTCGGGCTGCCTTAACAGCGAAAAGTTTTCGCCTTTTTATTCCGCCGCAGACAGAAAACGTGCGTCGGAGATAATGGAAAGCCTGCATATAAATACACCCGCATTCAGGCGTAAATGCTACCGTAATCTTTCGGGAGGACAGCAGCAGCGTGTGCTGCTTGCAAGAGCATTATGCTCAACAAAGAAACTGATTCTGCTTGACGAGCCTGTATCGGGTCTTGACCCTGTTGTTACCGCTGAAATGTACGAGATAATAAGAAAGCTCAACAAGGACGGAGTTGCTGTTATTATGATTTCGCACGACCTTGGAAGTGCGTTGAAATACGGAAATAAAATTCTGCACATGCATTCGGACGGATATTTTTTCGGCAGCGTGAGCGAATACAAGAAAACCGACGTATTCGGACTTATGAACGGAGGTGCGGAAGATGTTTGACGAGCTTGCGAGAGTTTTTTCCTATGATTTTATGCTCCGTGCGCTTATCGTCGGCGTGCTCGTTTCGGTCAGTTCATCGCTTATCGGAACAAGTCTTGTTCTGAAGCGTTATTCCATGATAGGCGACGGTCTTTCTCATGTTGCTTACGGCGCTCTTGCTGTTGCTGTTGCATTTAATGCGGCGCCGATGTATGTGGCAATTCCTGTTGTTATTGCGGCGGCGTTCATATTGCTCCGCCTGAGCTCAAGCAGTAAAATCAAGGGCGATGCGGCAATCGGACTTTTGTCGAGCAGTTCGCTTGCGATAGGTATGGTTGTACTTGCGTCAAATAAAGTAAATATCGATGTGAACAGCTATATGTTCGGCAGTATATTGTCACTGACAGGTGAGGATGTTGTGCTGACTGCGATATGCACAGCGGTTGTCCTTGTGCTTTTCTTTGTGTTTTATCACAGGATTTTTGCAGTTACATTTGACGAAAGCTTTTCGAAAGCAACGGGCATAAGAGTCGGTTTTTACAATACGCTTATTGCTGTACTAACTTCGGTAATTATTGTAGTAGGTATGCGGCTTATGGGCGCATTGCTGATTTCAAGTCTTATGATTTTTCCTTCGCTTACGTCAATGCGTGTGTTCGGAAGTTTCCGTGCCGTCACGATAAGCTCGGTTATTGTTTCCGTGGTATGCTTTGTTACGGGTCTTATTCTGACGTATTACGTTTCACTGCCCACCGGCGCAACAATCGTCGTAATAAATCTTATTGTTTTTTTGCTTTTTACATGCGCAGGAATAATCCGCAACGGTATAAAGCGAGAGGAATAATATAAGCATCTATCCGGCAAATCCTGCCCCTTATAAGAAACAGTCAACCCCGCAGCTTTATTAAAAACTGCGGGGCTGTTTTATATTCAGAATATCTTGCATACGGCAAGAAGAATGAATAGAAATGCAAAATTGATAACGGAGAACAAGCCGATGTATTTAAGAGCCTTCTGAGGATTGTGGGATGTGTACTCACGGAATGTTATAAGACTTGCGAGGGAGGCGATAAGCGTTCCCGCTCCTCCTATGTTTACGCCACGGAGCAGTTCGGCGTAATTATCCGTGAACTGCGAAAGCAGAATGGCGCTGGGCACGTTGCTTATAAGCTGACATGAAGCGGCGCTGAAAAGCATTGTATCAATTCCGAGCAGCGACGACAGCCAATCTCTTATTATGTCTATTCTTGCCATATTTCCTGCGAACACGAACATAAATGCAAATGTCCCGAGCAGAAAATAATCAACTTTTGCAAGAGCATTTCTATCGGTTATAAGTAAAGCGGCGAGAATGACGATTAGCCCTGCCCAGTCGGGTATAATACGGAATACCATAACAATAGAAAGTGCGAACAGAACTATATAGAAAGCGGTTTTCTTCGGCTGCAGCCTGTATTCGGCATTATCCGTCAGCGTTATTCTTTCGTTTTTTACAAGCATACAGCATGCGGCTATAATAACTGTTGCGGTTAGGAACGGCAGCAGCATTATCTGCATAAATTCGCCTGTGGG
>JAZNLN010000091.1:0-4031 GCA_045579125.1 Ruminiclostridium sp. | reverse complement strand
TGTGTTATTTTTTCATCGGACGGTATTTTTTCCATTGTTCTGTAATCAGCGCTAAAAACCTCCTCAACTGTATATTCACCGATAATTCTCCCGCTTGCATGATTATACAGCAAATTACCGCTTTGGTCTGCAACAATTCCGCTTATTATTATTTCGCCCTCTTTTATGCCTCCTCCCAAAGGCGCCTCAAGTACGCCTGAATACACATCTGCCTCAACAATAAGCGCATTTCTGTCAGAGACAACATTACACGGACTGCTCTGTGCGACTGTTTTCTTCTCACCCTCTCTTATTTCGCTTGTTTTTACCCATATGCGGCTGCCGTCAAACTCGACGCTCATCCACGCAATATCATCAATTCTGACAGGTGCAAGCAATTCGGCTCTATCCGCATTCATATCGGCACGAAGACGGCCTTTTTCTATGCCATACTCCTCAAGATACGATAAAATCTGATTATCCGAAACCTTGCTGTTTCCGCTTATATCTATAACCCAGGAAAACTGCGATAATATGCTTATTATAGCAAGTCCTGCCGCACAGCCCGCCATAATTCCGTATCTTTTTCTCATCGGATTAAGCGAAAACAATAATCCATGCTTTTTTATTATTCTTGTACGCAGCTTATAGCTTTTGGCAAGTCTTGCCGCATAAGAATAATAGTACGGATTCATACGCATAAAAAATTCATTGCTGACGTTTTTTACCTCCCAAAGCTTTATACCCTCGGAAATAAGATGGGAAATAAAGCTCTCACATTCCGCTCCAATAAGCGATATTTCGACATATGCCATTAGTTTCTCCTTTTCTCCGTAATAAGCTCAAATTCAAGAGAATGAATATCACCGCTGATAATTACGCCGTCATTGCTGAAACTTGTAATTCTGAAGTTCTCTCCCACTATCGTTAGATACATACCCATAAGTTCAAGTAAAATGTAATTCATATCATATGAAATAACCGAGCGACAGTTTTCGATAACAAGCTCTTCATTGCCTTTCAGCTGCATACAGGATGGACCTTTAATACCCATTTTAAAATCCTGATAATCGGACGACAGCTTACTTATAATCATATTTTCTCACCTCGCTAATATATATGTACAAGATATATAAAAAATACAAAAAGGTGAAAAATGAACAAAGCAAAAAAAGCAATTATATGCATCATATGTATTCCGTCCGCTTTTTTTCTAGTTGTAGACGGAGCGGGCGTTTCAAAAGCCATAAACAATTCTATCAACAGCTGCCTGACAATAATAATTCCATCGCTTTTCGGATTTATGGTATTGTCCTCCGTAATCATAGAAAGCGGAATATACAGCTTTCTCTTTAAACCGCTCCATATGCTTTTCGGTAAAATTTTCAATATGGATTTATTTACGTTTTCTGTTTTTGCGATAAGTCTTATGGGCGGGTATCCGATAGGTGCAAAACTTCTTGCCGAAACAGCCGCAGACGAACGAAACAGAAAAATATGCGAAAATATGCTGTGTTATTGCTATTGCCCCTCCCCTCCGTTCGTTATAACAGTTATCGGGTTATGCGTATTCGGAAACACTCAATCAGGCCTGATAATATACCTTTCAAACGTGATTTCATGCGCATTTGCGGCATTGTTCATAAATAAAATAAATAGGCACATATTTTTTTCGCCCAACACATTTCAAAAAAACAACGTCATCTTATTTTCTATAAATTCTTCATCGGTTTCTCTTTTTAAGATGTCGTCAGTAATTATCTTTTTCTCTGTTATCATTGAGTTTATCAGATACACAGGCTTGTTGGAGCTGATAGAAAATAACATAAACCCAATCTGCTCCGGAATAGCGGTTTCTCTCCTGGAAATCAGCAATATATCTGCACTTACCAACGCAGATACATCTCTTCTCCTGCCCATAGCCGCCGCACTATCATCTTTCGGCGGATTCTGTATACTCATTCAGACAGCCGTACTCACGCACGGAGCAATCAAGCTGAAGAAATTTTTGGCAGCACGATTACCGATAGCTTTATTAAGCGCTGTAACTGCTTATTTTATCTCGCACTTTTTTCCTGCAGGAGCAGCCGAAACAAGTTCAGCTGTAAATTATGTGCAGTTTTCTTCCGTAAAACCGCTTGCGTCTGCTTTTTTAATAACAATGTGTATAATTCTTTTAAAAAACAGCAAAAAAATTTCAAAAAAAGGTAGCTTTTTATAAATAAATGTGTTATAATGTAAAATAAAGAAGTTTATTGACTGTACAATTTGCCAGAATATACATTTCAGAAAGGGTGTTTATTATGAAAAAGAAACTTTTCGGCAACAACATCAAGCCTGCATGCAAATATTGTGCAAACGGCAAACCTGCGTCAGACGATAAAATCCAGTGCGCAAAATTCGGAGAAGTAAAATCATACGATTCCTGCAAGAAATTTGAGTATTCTCCTTTGAAGCGTATTCCTAAAAAGGAAGTTCTCCTCGCTAATTCAGACGTTAATAAAATTGTTTTCTGACAACAACTTAAACCGGGTTATTCAATAATCCGGTTTTTATATTTTACCTTATTATTGTTACTTTTAACCAATAATGCAACGTATTGTTAGTGCATAAAGTTAATTGACGTAAATAACTTAATGTGATAAAATTAGTATATAATTAAGTGTAAACGGTTTCACTTTATTTAGGAGGTACATATGAAAAAAACCAACAGAATTACCGCTGCTCTTATGTGTGCGGTGATTGCACTTTCTTCCGCTGCATGCGGCGGCTCAGGCAGCAGCGCACAGGGCTCAACAACTAACGCTCCTGTTGCTGACACAACCACAACAACGACCGTAAACGATGATATCGAAAACCCCGTTGACGTGGGAGATATTACACTCGACATCAAAGAAGCCGATATTTCGGGCACAGAGCTCAACTATCTCGGTTGCTATGATATTACTACTGCCGGCGATGTAAAGCCTGCATACAAGTATTTCCAAGAAAACTACGGTGCAAACATCAAGTGCAGCATTGTAGGCGATAATGTAATTATGGAAACTCTCTCAACAAAACTTTCCGCTGGCGACTCCCCTGACCTTGTTGATATGAGAGACAACACATTCCCTTCATATATCGCCAAAAATACATACGAACCTCTTGACGATTATATGGATTTAGATGCTCCTCAGTGGAAAGATATCAAGCAGTACATTGAGCAGTATGCAATAAACGGACGTCACTATTATTTCCCCTGGGTAACATACGTTAACCCGATTTTCCTCTGCTATAACAGAGGTGTGTTTGAAGAATACGGTCTTGACGACCCCAAGGAGCTCTACGAAGCAAATGAATGGACATGGGATACATTCTATGATTGCATGGTAGGATTTGTAGATAAGAGCCCTGTTGAAGACGCACTTGGTATTTATGGCCTTGTTGGAACAAGCATGATCAATACAACAGGTAAAGCTGCTGTATCCTTCGAAAACAACCAGCTTGTAAATAACCTCAAGAGCGTTGAAGTTGAACGTGCGCAGAACTTCCTCGAAAAAATCAGAAAAGAGGGTCTTTCCAAGTTCACATACGGCGATACAACCGACAACACAACTCATCTTCCCGTTATAGACGGTAATGCAGCATTCCATTCGGTTGGCGACTGGAAAATCGCTGACTATTCAAAACAGATGAGAAAGAATGAAGACCTCGACATCTTCTTTGTTCCCTATCCCCGTGATCCTTCCGCAGACAATTACTATCTGACATTAGATAACTTCGGATATCTTGTTCCCGCAGGATCCAAGAATGTTGAAGCAGCTTGCATTTTCATCAACTGCGTTCGTATGAGCAAGACCGACGAAGCTCTCAAGGAAACAACCCGTGAAAGTATCATGAAGAATAAGAAGTACACAGATGAACAGTTTGAGTTCTGGAGCTACTTCCAAGATTCCTCCAACTTCGAAAACCTTGTAATAGACTATTCTACATGTTTCGAATCTACTGTTATGAACGATGTAATGAACCCCATGCTTGAGGACACATTATTTGACAGAAACAGCACAGGTCTT
>JAZNLN010000090.1:0-4226 GCA_045579125.1 Ruminiclostridium sp. | reverse complement strand
ATTAGAAGAATATGAACACGCAAAAGCCAGAGGGGCAAAGATTTATGCAGAACTTGCAGGTTATGGTGCTACATGCGACGCATATCACGAAACAAGCCCCGATCCCGAGGGCTTCGGCGGAGCAAAGGCAATGGAATTTGCAGTAAAGGACGCAGGAATTGTTCCCGAAACAATCAACTATATCAATGCTCACGGCACGTCAACTCCGATTAACGACAGAACAGAAACAAATGCAATTAAAATTGCTTTCGGAGATCATGCAAAGAATATTGCGGTAAACTCCACAAAGTCGATGACAGGACACCTTCTTGGTGCTGCCGGCGGAATTGAGGCTATCGCATGCTGTCTCCAGATAAAGAACAATCTTGTTCATGCGAACGTAGGACTTACTGTTGACGATCCCGAATGTGATCTTGATAACGTAAAAGAAAACCGCAATATGAAAATTACAGGCGCACTCAGCAACTCTCTCGGCTTCGGCGGACACAATGCTTGTATCTGCATGTTGCCGTACGAAGAATAAAGGGAGGAAAGAATATGCACTACAAAAGCAATGAACTTTCGGCAGTAGTTAAGGAATTTATCGAGATTATGAAAAACAGCAATCTCGGATATATGAAGATTAAGGACACTGATTTTGAGCTTGAGCTCGGAGAAAAAAGACCGCCCATGCCGCCTATGCCTATGCCTGTACAGATGCCTGCGGTAGCGCCCATGGTGCCCCAGCAGACTGCTGTTCAGCAGCCCGTTCAGGTAGCTCCTGCCGTATCTGAAGCTGTTTCGGGAAATGTGGTAAAATCGCCGATTATCGGTACATTTTATGCCGCTGCAGCGCCCGGAAAGCCTCCGTACAAAAAGCTCGGAGATACTGTAAATAAGGGTGATGTTATCTGTATCGTTGAGAGTATGAAGCTTATGAACGAAATTACATCGGAATTCAGCGGTAAGGTTGAAGAAATATACGTTTCTGACGGCGAAGCGGTAGAATTTGATCAGCCTATCATGCGAATTGTATAATAGAAAGGAAATTGTTATGCCTTTACTTAATCAAGAACAGATAATGGAGATTATTCCTCATCGTGACCCATTTTTACTTATTGATATCATTGAAGAAATGGAAATCGGTCAGAGAGTTGTTGCGACAAAGTATATGAAGCCTGACGAATTCTGGTTTAAGGGTCATTTCCCCGATTATCCTGTTGTACCCGGCGTTCTTATGCTTGAAATGTGTGCACAGGCCGGTGCTGTTGCGATGCTTTCTATGCCCGAAAATAAAGGGAAAATTGGATTTTTCGGCGGTGTAAAGGAAGCAAAATTCCGTCGTCAGGTTGTTCCCGGAGATCTTCTCAGGATTGAAGTTGAGATAATCAAGGTGAAGGGTCCTGTCGGCGTCGGCAAGGCTATTGCAACTGTAAACGGAGAAAAGGCAGTATCTGCCGAAATTTCTTTTGCAATTAAATAATTCAGCGTACATGAAAGGCTTTCAGCTTTATGTTTAATAAAATACTTATCGCCAATCGTGGCGAAATTGCAGTTCGTATTATACGAGCTTGCCGTGAACTCGGTATACAGACTGTTGCGGTTTATTCTTCCGCAGACAGAAATGCGCTGCATGCGCAGATAGCAGACCAGGCTGTATGTATCGGTCCTGCACCGTCGAGTGAAAGTTATCTTAATACAAAAGCATTGCTTGCAGCGTGTGAAATTACAGGCGCAGAGGCAATACATCCGGGCTTTGGTTTTCTTTCTGAAAACAGTGCGTTTGTTCGTCTTTGTGAAAAATGCGGCATAAAGTGGATTGGTCCAACTGCGGAAGCTATGGATGCAATGGGCGACAAATCAAATGCCAAGAAAACAATGATTGAAGCAGGTGTTCCTGTTATCACTGGCTCTGACGGTGTTGTTGAGTCTATGGATGAGGCGTACGAAGTCTGCGACAGGATAGGTTATCCTGTTATGGTCAAGGCGTCGGCAGGCGGCGGCGGACGTGGTATTCGTCTTGTCAACAGCCGTGAAGAATTAGAGGACGCTGTTACAACCGCAAAGCAGGAAGCGCTCCAGTTCTTTGGTAATGATGATGTTTACATTGAAAAATTCATAGTTAATCCCCGCCACGTTGAAATTCAAATTTTGGCTGATGAACACGGCAACGTTATTCATCTCGGCGAACGTGACTGCTCGTGCCAGCGTCGTAACCAGAAGGTGCTTGAAGAAAGTCCAAGCCCGATTATGACGGAAGATTTGCGTAATCGTATGGGCGATGCTGCAATTCGTGCGGCAAAAGCATGCGGGTATCACAATGCGGGAACGATAGAATTTCTTGTTGATAAGGACAGAAATTTCTACTTTATGGAAATGAATGCACGCATTCAGGTTGAGCATCCCGTTACAGAACTTGTAACCTCTATTGACCTTATCAAGGAGCAGATTCGCATTGCTAACGGTCAGAAACTTTCCTACACGCAGGATGAGGTGACATTTAGCGGTCATGTAATAGAGTGTCGTGTTAATGCCGAAGATCCTCGTTTCAATTTCCGTCCTTGTCCCGGAACAATTAAGTCTATTCATTGTCCCGGCGGTTTTGGGGTGCGTATAGATACCGCTGTTTATCAGGGCTATTCAATCCCTCCTTACTACGACAATATGATAGCAAAGGTCATTGTCAAAGGAAGAAACAGGGAAGAAGCTATAACCAAAATGAAGGTTGCTCTTTCGGAACTTCTTATCGAGGGAATACAGACCAATATAGATTTTCAGCTTAATTTGCTCCGCAATCCATGCTTTGAAAGCGGAGAGTATGATATTGGTTTCCTTAACCGTACACAGATAATTTGAAAGGATGTGAGCAGCTGTGGCACTTGAAGATTTATTCAAAGTTGTCAAGGATCGCTTCAAGGATGAGGTAACTCCCAGGAAGGAACGCTCAAACGTAGAAATACCCAAGGATATTCTTTTTAAATGTACACGTTGCGGAAACGTTATGTACATGGAAGATTTTATAAGAACGAGAAAAGTCTGCACTAACTGTGGCTATCATTCAAGACTTTCCTGGAAAGAAAGACTTGATATTACTGCGGATAAAGACAGTTTCAGAGAGCTTGATACAGCGCTTACGTCCGCTAACCCGATCGGATTTCCGGGTTATGAGGATAAAATCGGAGAGATGCAGGAAAAGTGCAATCTTAAAGAGGCTATTATCACAGGAGAGTGTACTATTCACGGTTTCCGTTCCGTTATAGGCATTATGGACAGTAATTTCATGATGGCGAGCATGGGCAGCGTTGTCGGCGAAAAGATAACAAGAGCTTTTGAATACGCAACTGAAAAAAAGCTTCCTGTTATTCTTTTTACTGCATCGGGCGGCGCTCGTATGCAGGAGGGTATCATTTCTCTTATGCAGATGGCTAAAACAAGCGGCGCAATCGCACGTCACAGCGAGGCGGGGCAGTTATATATAACTGTTATGACCGACCCTACAACCGGCGGCGTTACAGCGTCATTTGCAAGCCTTGGCGATATAATTATTGCCGAGCCCAAGGTTCTTATAGGCTTTGCGGGCAGACGTGTTATTCAGGATACAATCAGACAGCAGCTTCCCGACGATTTCCAAAGCGCTGAATTTTTGCTTGAAAACGGTTTTGTTGATTTGATAACCGACAGAAAAATGATGAGAAGAACGCTCTCGAAAATTATGAAGATGCATAATTACAAAAAAGAAGTTCGTTCATAATATCGGAACAGATGAAAGAGGTGTCAATGATGAACAATTTGTCTGCTACGGAAAGACTTGAAATTATCAGAAATAAAAACCGTCCGACCGTGAATGATTATATTCCTTTGATATTCAATGATTTTATTGAATTTCACGGCGACCGCTATTTCGGCGATGATGCAGCCATCATGGGCGGAATTGCTACTATAAACGATATTCCCGTTACTGTTATTGCGCAGGTAAAGGGAAGAAATCTTGAAGAAAACAAGAAAACGAATTTCTCTATGCCTCATCCTGAAGGATATAGAAAAGCTTTACGTCTTGCAAAGAATGCGGAAAAATTCGGCAGACCTGTGATTTGTTTTGTCGATACTCCGGGTGCATTCTGCGGCATCGAAGCGGAAAAAAGAGGTCAGGGTGAAGCTATCGCTAAAAACCTTTATGAGTTTATGATGCTGAGAACTCCCGTAATTTCTGTTATTCTCGGAGAAGGCGGCAGCGGCGGTGCGCTTGC
>JAZNLN010000089.1:0-16252 GCA_045579125.1 Ruminiclostridium sp. | reverse complement strand
GGCGTTCTTGCAATAACTATGTCACTTTAAAGCGGCGAACATCCATTCTACACCACCCTTGTTTTCCTATATACAGATGATAGGTGGAGCAGACGTGCAGCCCACACCCCGCTCAAACACAGCACCGCCACGAGCGAAGCGAAGGCGACGAACGGAGTGAGGAGCGGGTAAAATGGCGGCGACAGGCGGCATTTTACGGCGGTGCGGGATGTTTGCACTTGTCTGTATAAGAAAACCCACGTTGCAATTCCCGCCTTTTATAAGAAACAGCTAACCCAGCAGATGCAAAACGGCGGGGTTAAAAACCTCTATATAGCGAACACACTAAAGAGTGCTTGCCCCAAACCAGATAAAACACTATCTTCGGAGCGAAAGCCTATAAATCAAATGTGCAAAAGTTTAGGGGCGCCCTTTTTAAAGGGCGCAAAGGTATCCCCCGAAAGAGTGCCCGCCCCAAATCAGATAAAACACTATCTTCGGAGCGAAAGCTTATAAATCAAATGTGCAAAAGTTTAGGGGCGCCCTTTTCAAAGGGCGCAGACCAAAATCAAAGAGCGCAGGCAGCAGCCTCAAAATATAATATGTAAGGTTTTAAGAAAGGAGTTTGAGGAAAACGGTTTTCCTCAATACGAAAACATGAGAGTTTACACGGAAATAACACAGCTAATCGGCAAAACTCCTTTGCTGGAGCTCTGCCGTTATGAGGAAAAGCACGGAATAGAGGCGAAAATACTCGCAAAGCTTGAATTTATGAACCCTGCGGGGAGCAGTAAGGACAGAATTGCGCTTGCGATGATAAATGACGCCGAGGAAAAAGGGCTGCTGAAAAAGGGCGGCGTGATAGTTGAGCCGACGAGCGGAAACACGGGCATAGGCCTTGCGTCAGCGGCGGCGGCGAGGGGCTATCGTGTAGTGCTGACAATGCCTGAAACGATGAGCGTGGAACGGCGGAATCTGCTGAAGGCGTACGGAGCGGAGATAGTTCTGACGGACGGCGCAAGAGGCATGACGGGCGCAGTCGAAAAGGCAGAGGAGATACGGAAAAGCACGGCGGGCGCAGTAATACTCGGTCAGTTTACCAACAAGGTCAATCCCCTGGCGCATTTTGAAACGACAGGTCCCGAGATATGGTCGGACACAGACGGCGGAGTTGATATTTTCGTGGCGACAGTGGGAACAGGCGGCACGCTTACGGGCACAGCCGAATTTTTGAAGAGCAAAAATCCCGCTATCCGCATCGTAGGCGTTGAGCCTGCGGACTCCCCCCTCCTCACGGAGGGCAGGTCGGGTCCTCATAAAATACAAGGCATAGGCGCAAACTTTATACCCGAAACGCTGAACACTGACATCTACGATGAAATTGTCACAGTCGCCTCGGACGACGCATTCCGCACAGGCAGAGAGCTCGCACGCTGCGAGGGTTTTCTTGCGGGCATTTCTTCGGGTGCGGCGGTATGGGCGGCGGCGGAGCTTGCAAAGCGCCCCGAAAACAAGGGCAAAACGATAGCGGTAATTCTTCCCGACACAGGGGAAAGATACCTTTCGACCGAAATGTTTACGGAATAAGGCAAAAACAAGGTCGAAAATACTGTAAACCTAAATAGATTTACACACAGGTGTGAGCCGACCAAATAACAGATGAAATCCTCAAAAGCATAAATAAACATGCATAAAAGCTGTAAACCGACAAAAGTTTACAGATTTTTCTGAACTCGTAAACCCGCATTATAAGCGGATTTGTGAGTTTGGGTGCAAATATTACAAAATGGTAACAAAAGGTTACAAAACGGTAACAGAATTTTTTACACCAAATAATCCCCGCAGTATTGATTTTAAGTCGTTTTCGGAGTATAATAGTATAGATACACCGTCACGGAAAACCTTTCGTTTTGTTTTTAACAAAAACAGATAATACCGACACATTTCTGTCACAAATGAGAAATATAATCTGAACATAAGGTTAAACGGAAAGGAAAGTTAAAATGGATTTCAACTACAATAACGATAATAATACAAATTTTTCGACGGAGAATAATATGCCGCAGTTCGCTCCCCTGCCGCCGCTCCCGCCCCGCAAAAAGAAAAGCAAGGTCGGCGCAGTCATAGCAGGCGTGCTTGCGATAGTTATAGTCGGCGGCGCTTCGGGCTTCGGCGGCGCATACCTCGGCCAGATTATGACAAACGGCAGGGACGACCGCCCCTCTTACTCCGAGGACGGCACAACGCCTGCCCCGAACGACAAGGACGACCCCATACCCGCAACGACGACCGTGCCGTACGAAAGACCCGAAACGCAGATAGGCGACAACCTGTCCGAGCTTGACAACATGGTCGGCGACAACTACACCGATGAAAACAATTACGCCGAGCTGTACGCCAAGGTCAGCGACACGATAGTAGTTGTCAATAATTATCAGTACGTTTCGCAGGGCTACTACGGTTATTCCGCCTCTGACAGCGACAAGGACGGCGGGGAAATCACGCTCGTCGGCACAGGCAGCGGAATCGTCATCACCACCGACGGCTACATCATAACCAACGCACACGTTGTTGACGGTGCGGCGAAAATATCCGTCGCAATAGCCGACTACAACAACCCCGATGAGAAGAACGAGTACGAGGCGGTGCTTGTCGGAAGCGACAGCTCGACTGACGTTGCGGTGCTGAAGGTTTCCCGTGACGAGGCGTTCAAGGCCGCCGCACTCGGTGACAGTGACACCTGCGTCGTAGGCCAGCAGGTCTGTGCCATAGGCAATCCCTCAAACCTTGAAAAGACGATGACGACGGGCATAATCTCGGGTCTTAACCGCTACTACGACAAGGCGAGCAACTACGAATTAAGCTCGATACAGACTGATACCGCAATCAACCCCGGCAACTCGGGCGGCGGACTTTTCGACATGTACGGTAACGTAATCGGCATTGTAAACGCAAAAATCGTGTCCGATACGGCGGAAAACCTCGGTTTTGCCATAACAATCAACGAGGCAAAGCCTGTAATCAGCGACCTTATAAATTACGGCTACGTTACGGGCAGACCTGTCCTCGGCGTGACCACTCTCCAGCTCAACGAGTACACGGCTTATCTTTACGGTTTTGACACCACAGGGCTCCTTATAACCGAAATCAACTCCGACGCCCCCATTGCAAAGAGCAAGCTCCGCATAGGCGATATTCTCAAGAAAGTGAACGGCAAGGATGTTGAAAGCGTGGCCGATGTTCAGGCAATCCTTTCGGAGAAAAAAGCGGGCGATACAGTCACCCTGACGGTAGTTCGTACAGCCGACAACGACCATGTCTACGGCCGCAGTGAAACACTTGATATTGAGGTTGAGCTCGACGAAAACAGAGGCTGACCCATTTATAAACGTCATTTGATGTGATAGAGAAGATTTAACCCCGCAGCTGCACGCTGCGGGGTTTTGTGCTTGGGTATATTTCTTGATTTGCCAAGAAATGGGTGGTGAGAACTTTTGGGGGGATAAGCCCCATGCCCCCTTTTTGGTTTTAGTCGCAAAAACTGCGGGTTCAGCTCGTGTAGAGCGTTTCAAGAACGGCCATGTCCTCTTCGGTCAGGTTGTCCATGTCGATAACGTGGTAGCCGTCAAGGTTGAAAACGCTCTCGTCGAATTCTGTGCCGTAGTCGATGACGTCGTACGAAATGTGCTCTGCGCCCATTCTGATAAGCGTGCCCACGTCGTCAAAGGTGTATTCCGCAACATACGGCGCATCATACCCGCTTATCTGCGCAACCATATACTCGGTTATGCCGAACTCGGTTTCAAGCTCGAAGAACTCGGTCGTATCCTGGAATGCGATTGTATTTTCAAGCTCGACATTTGTTCCGAGGTCTGACATATCGGCTCCCGGCGCCTTGAGAGCAATTTTCTTGTCGGAAAAAATCGTGTATGCGCCCGTTTCGTCAACAAGCATCTCGAAAGTTTCCCCGTCCGAAGTGACAATACTGCGGATTTTTACGCCCATACAGTAGGTTTCGCTCGTCGCCTCGTCGCCTGTGCCCTTAACTTTCGTGAAATACTTGCCCTGGTCGGTGAAAATGCTCATGTACTCCTTAATTCTCTTTCCGTCGCACGGCCTTGCCTCGGCGGGCGGGTATACGCTCTGCGGCTGGGTTTCCTCGGTTTCGGAGGTCTGCTCCGTGCTCGTTTCGGGAGTGGTAGTGGTAGCTGCGGCAGTGGTTGCTGCGGTCGTCGTGGTGGTTTCGGTCACCGTCTCAGTGGTGGTTGCGGCGGTCGTCTGCGTTGTGGTAGTTGTGGCAGTCGTTTCTGCGGGCGTGCCGCATGCGGACAGCATAAGCGCCGCCAGAATAATTGAAATTACGCTTTTTCTCATTTTATATTCCTTTCCTTTGTGTCATCTCTTGAAAACAGAAACGCTCCGCCGTGCAGGCGCCGTAACGGTGCTTATGGGCAGAGCGTTTATTTCTTTTTAGGGGCTGTGACGGGCTGCACGCCCGAATGCCCGAGGCTTACAAGCCGTCGGCTCAGTTGTCAAGCGACGATTTGTTTTCCTCGTACCACTTCGCCGCCATCATCGGGGTCAGCGTCAGGCTGATTTCCTCCTGGGCGATGCCGAAGATTGCGTCGTGGCTCTTGGACGCACCCGCACCGGGAAGCTCGAACGACATCTGCGGGCGATAGCGGATTTTGCAGAACAGGAATTCGGGAGGAATTTCCTTGGCAGTTCTGATTTCCTCAAGCCATCTGAACGGCGACATGCCGCCGATTTTAACGTCGATAATCTTCCAGCCCGCAGCCGCAGCCGCATCGTTCGCACAGAGGTACAGCGAGAAACGGAACGTTTTTTCGCAGTCGTGCGTCAGCAGTTCTACCTCAAAATCCTTGAGCGTAAAGCTGTTTATAACCTTGCTTTCGTAGCCGCAGACGGAGCATACGCCGCCGTAACCGAACAGCTTGTCGTTGACGTCCTTGGCGAAATAGTTTTTGTAGGTCTTGTGTTCCTTGTGCTTTTCAAGCTCGTAGCACTGCTCGCCGAGGTACTTGAACTCGTATCTCGAAATAACGGGCAGGGGCTTTAAATAGTAAGGAATCTGGTCGGGGAGAATCTGGTTGGGCTCCTCGGTTGAGCTGTACTGCTTGCTGAGTCTGCCGCCGTCTGCGCCCGTTATGATGAGCTCGACGATGTCGGCAAAGTCGGGCTTTGAGTAGTCGTCACGGAGAACAACGTACTTCGCCGTTTTTGCACGCATTTCCGCCGTAATGTCGGCGTTCATCTCAACAATCTTTATAATCTTGTCGTCCTCGCCGAGCAGGGCGATTCTGTCGATTTTGAGGTCGCTTGTGTAAATCTTCGCCGCAGTGTCAAGTACAGCCGTGTCGGAGATTTTGTCGTCTGCGAGAATTTTCGTCAGCAGAACGTCGTCGAACGAATATCTGCTCTTTGCGAACGGGAAGTCGAACACTCTGCCGTCGAGCATGCCGCACTTGATAAGCGTGTTTACCTCGCCTATGATTTCAAGCATGTCGGCGTTGCTGATGCTGGAGGGAATCATGAACTGCTTTCCGTAAGCGGAGAAGCGGTATTTCTTGTTGATGTCAAGCTGGAGCGTGATTTTTCCGCCCTGTTCCTTGATTTCACGGAGGAAGGACATGGTATCCTTGCCCTGCGTGAAGCTGTTTACGAGCATCGAAACTACTTCGTTGTAGTTCTGGTGAGTGTCAAATCTGTGCTGGCGTTTCTGGATTGTGTCCATTGCGTTCTTGAGGTTGCCTACCTGCATTTTGGAAACGTCGAAATGGAGCTGTTCCTCGCCGTGGGTTACATAGAACTGATAGTACTTCATCAGAATCTTGTAATCCTCGCTGTATATCTCGTCAAGCGAGGAAAGGAGGCCTTCAAGTGCGTTCTCGTCGGGAACTGCGTTGTCCTTGTTTACGAAATCGCCCATCATTCTCGCCATTACCGTTCTGAAATGGTAATAAAGCTTGTTATCTGAGCGGTTGGGGGTCGACTTGGATTCTACGATGAAGGTATTTCCGCCGTGACTGAACTCGTACTGATACTCTCTGCCCTTTTCGGTACCGTCCTCGTTTTCCCAGTGATATGCCACATAAATAGCCTTTTCGGGAACGTCGGCAAGGCGCTGGTGCATTTTGTCAAGCTCGCCCACGATGTACGCATTGTAAGCTGTGCCCGATTCATGGTCCGCCTTGGACACGTTTTCGGTCACGTTAAGGAAGCCGTTTTTCTTGATTTCGGTATAGGGGATAGGAGTTTCGTCGCCGGGGAATACCAGCGATATGCCGTCCTGGAACTTGGTTTCAAGCTTCTGGCCGAACTTGCTCGTCTGCATGAAGTTCTTGAAGAACTCAAACGCATACGATTTCGGGTGCATGTAGTATCTTTCGGGAACGTCGGGAGCTTCCTGCAAATCAAGCACGAAATACTGACTGTATTCCTCTATCATTTTGAGCAGGTCGGTCTGAATCTTTTCGGTAACAGCCGCCTCGTCCTCGTAGCGGATACCCGTTCTGTGCGAGGTGATATAGGTGTTGGGGACGCTTATGAAGAAAGCGGAGAGCTTTTCGTTCACAAAGCCCTCGTTGGATTCCTTGATAAGACCCGTGAGTTCGTATGTAGAGAAGAAATTATACTTCTGGAGAAGCAGCTTTACAATGCCCATTCTCTTTGCGGTAGCGACTGCAAACGGAACGAGATAAACAAACATATCGTTCTCGTAGCACAGGAAGTCAATAACGCTCTTGTTGTTCTGCATAAAGCGGATAACGGGAGCTGCGTCGGGCGACTTCTGATACTGTATAATCTTGTAAAGCGTTACCAGCTGTCCGCCGTCCTTGACAGCGATATTGAAGCTGCGCTCGGGTTCTTCCTTGTCCGAAACGTCGATGTCAAGAATTTTCTTGCGGTTGAAGGCGAAGCAAAGCTCCATGAGGTTGATGTAGTCGCCTCTTTTTTCCGTAAGCGTGAGGAAGTTTTCACGGATTTTCTCAAATTCGTCGTCGTTTACCTTGATAGTGATTTCCGTGCCCTTGAACTGCGAGCCGAAAAGGTCAAGATGAACGATTTTGAGGTTGCCGTTGTCGTTTCTTATTTTGAAGCTGAAGTTGTTTGAGTGCAGGTAAAGCGATTCAACGTTCAGGAATACGCTCTTTGCGCCCACGCCGAAACGGCCCTCTCTCGTAGCGTCGCCGTCGTTTCTGCCGAAGCTCAGATAGTAGAGAATCTGCTCCATCGTGAAGCCGACTTCGTTGTAGGAGATGCTGATTTTCTTTTCCTCGTTGTTGAAATCGACGAGTACCTTGATGTCCTTTGTCGCATAATGACAGCCGAACGTATTTTGCAGAAGTTCTCTTATAATACTTTCCTTGGGATAGTCGTTTATGCTGAGGAGCGTGTTGTAAGCCGTTCTTCCGCTGAATATTTCGTTGAAATAATCCATAAACGGCTTGCTGTCGATTGAAGCGGTGAATATCAGATTCTGAATCTTTTTCAGCGCCGTTTCACGCTTTTCGTCGTTCTTGGTCGCATGACCCTCATAGAAGTCGCCTATAAGCTCTTCTATGGGTTTCTCTCTGTATTCCTCCACTTAAATCACCCCCTCGTTATATGCTTTGATAAATTCTTTATAGCTCTTGTCTATGCCCTTTGTGCGGTAGTATTCCCAGATGTTGAACAGCACGGCGTTGCGCATGCTGTCGGAAAGTCCCGCAAGCTCGCCCTTTATGTACGGATACTCGGTTTTGCCGCCGAGCATTTCGTCAAGGCGTTTCTTCGCCTCGGCAAGGCCGCTGACAAATCTGTTTTTGGATATTTCGTTTGCGAACGCCTCGAAATGACCGTTTCTTGCCATTCCCCTGCTTACGGTCTTTATTTCGTCGGAGTCGTCGTATATTGCATAGCCGCTGCGTATTGCCTCGACCTTTTCGGAAATCACGGTTTTGAGTGCGCCTGCGTCAACGTCCTTTTTAAGGAGAACGTCGCCGAGTCCGAACGCCTTTGAGAGCGTAAGCAGCTTTCTCTTCGAATATTCGTGAGTTCTTGCCGCAGTTGTAAGGTTACGGCTGTCGGGAATGTTGTAGTCAAGCTTGAAGCGTGTTATTACGTCGAAGCTTGCGCCTACCGAGCCCGTGTAATCGGCGATATACTTGATGTCAAGCAGCATATCGGCTATCATCTGCTCGATTCCCTCTACCGAGAAAATTGCGTTTTCGCCGGGCACGCTGTGGTTGAACGCCTTATAAAGGTTGCCGCAGAGCACCTTTCCGAGAATACGGCTGTCGAAAAGTCCGTTTTCGTCAAGGAAGATTATGAACTCCGCTTCGTCGGCGAACTGCCTGTCACGGCGCATATATCTCTGCTGGAACACAACGGGGTTGGACGGCAGCTCGTAGTTTATGACATGCGTAAACGGAGCGTACACCGAGCAGGTTTCATCAAGATAGTCCGTAGCAAGCACAAGCTTGGGAACGGCGGTGCAGCCGTTGAGGCGTGCAGCCGACTGCCCTACCTCGAAAACGCTGTTGTTGAGGACCGCAAACTGCGGCTTCTTGTCGGGATAAAGCGCAATAAGCGTCTTGAAAACATAGTCAAGAATTTCGTCGGAATTGAAATATACAATACCCGTTTTTGCGGGGTCGTTTATAATCTCGTCGGCAAGCTTCAGGAACTCGTCAAGCTTTTTGTCGACGCTGCGGAGCTCCTCTGCATCGGGGGCTTTGAATGCGGTCTTGAGGAACGTTTTTCTCTCGTCGGGAGCGTACTCCTCGAAAAGATTTCCGCCTCTTTCGGCCGACAGCTGGCTTTCGTCAAGCTTTTTCCAGCTTTCAAGCAGCTTTTCGTCGTACGAGTAGCTTATCTTGCGGATTTTGCGGCTGCGTTCCGTCTGCGACGGATATTTCATAAGCGGATTGTTTATGGTAAATTCCATAACGGAAGCGTCAACGGTATAGAAATCCACGCCTCTCGCCTTGTCCTCGTCGAAAAGCACAGCCTTTACTATGTCACGCACGTTCGAAACCTCGCCGTTATAGCTTGAGGGATACGGAGCGAAAATAACGAGCTTTTCCGCCTTGAAGCCGATGTTGCCCGTATACAGCTCGGATTCCATGCCCTCGCAGTCGGACGATGTGTCGATAATCATGAGGTCCCATGCGATGTTGTCCTTTTCGATTCCCTCAAGGACAGGGCTTCTCTTGTCGCTTGTGAGCACGTTTTCGCCCATTATGTAGAAATTCGACATTTCCTTTGAGAAGAACATAATCGAATCGGAGAACGGAGCAACGAACTTGAAGTCCGCTCCTATGCCGAGCAGGAGCGAGCTGTACCAGCTCTGCATAAATCTCTGCGGGCAGATGATAAGGATATTGGCTTTCTCCTTGGCGTTCATAACGTCAAGAATGCAAAGCTGCGCCTTGGTGGCCTTATCCTCTCCGAACTCGTTGAAAACGATACTGTACCCGAACTTTTCCAGCTTTTCGGGCAGGGAAAGATTGACGGGACTTAAATCCATTCCGTTGAGTGTTATCCACTTAATGCTGTTTTCGTTCATATTACCACTCCATTTATTTTTTTCCGCTCTCCGTATTCTGCGCAAAGGAGCCCGCCGACGGCTTTTTCTGCCGTTATCCGACGGGTTTTGCCTCACGCAAAACCGTGCCTGCAAATAACCACTTTATATTATACTACATCTTCAGGCTTTATGCAATATATTTTTTAATTTTTTCAGAAAAAGGTAAAATGCACACCGATTTTTTGTGCATACTGCCTATAAGCTTATTACCGAGGCTGTCTGCGCTGTTTCTTTTCCGCCTTTTTCTCGGCTTTTATTGCCGCAAGCAGCTTTTCGTACACCGAAAAGCCTCCGCCGTAGCGAACATCCTCGCCGCCGAAAACCGCCCTGTTGTAGCTTTCGCATAGTTCCGTGCCGTCTATTCCGTAGCGGTCACGGAGGATTTTTTCCATATCCGCCGCCGTCAGGGTGCCCTTGTTTCTTCCGAGCACGCCGCAGACTGCGTTTTCAGCCGCTTCGAAAGCGATTGCCGCTTTTTCTGCGCCGTGAGCTTTTGCGTATCTTCTCCGCAGGCGTGCGTGAACGATGCGGGGGCGCATAAACGCCGCCAGCGCCGCCGCAAGCACTGCCGCCGAGGCAATAATTCCGATTATAATTATGAAAAACGTTTCGTCAAACGCCGCAGTTTCCTCCGCCGCAACAGTCGGCTCGAAAATGACCCAGCCTCTGTCGTTTATGAACAGCTCGGGGAAAGCGTGAGCGTCCGAGGCACGGACGACGCTGCCCTCGTCGGTTGTTTCGGAGACCGCAAAGCCCTCGACGTAGCGTGCGCATATGCCGACAGACCTCGCCATAAGCGTCATTGCCGTCGCAAAATCCGAACAGGTGCCCCGCTTGCTCTCGAAAAGGAAATATTCGACGTTCTTGTCCTCTGCGGTGTAATTTATATCGTATACAAAGCCGTTTGTGTGGAAATAGCGTTCAATGGCACGGGCTCTTTCAAGGTCGGTCGTGCAGTCCTTCGTTATCTCCTCCGCAAGAGCCTCGACCTTGTCCTGCCCTCTGTATGCGGTTTTGGAAACTCCGTCATACCGCCACGCCTCGTATATCCTCGACACATAGTCCATCGCCGCATCACGACCTTCGCTGTCCTCATAGGGGTAGTCGTAGTTGTATAGCACGGAGTTGATAAGGTCTACCGTTATATAGTCCGAAAAGTCGCCGTCGACCTCGATTTTCCTGTAAAGGAGCGTGTAGCGGTCGTTTCTGCCTCTGCTGTCGCTCGTGAAATACTCATCCTTGGGCGTGCGGTAAACGCTTGCTCCGTCAAGAAAGCCCGAAACCTCCGTCATTCCGCCGACGGACATAACTATTCTGCCCGAGGAGGAATATTCCTTCTGAACGGTTGTTCTGGAAATATCCGAGGAAACGCTGTCGGCGTACTGTGCGACACGCTCGTCGTCGGGGAGATACTCGGCAAGATACTCCGAAATCAGCTCAAGATTGTAGGTGTTCGTTTCGCTGCGCCAGTAGTTATAGCCCGTGTTGTAGTCCTCGTCCTCAAGACAGCTCCACGACCCGCCGTCGTAAATGTCGAAAACCTGCCGCCGCAGATACTTCACAGGCTCGCCGCTCAGGCTGTAAAGCATGGTGTCGTCGTCGCTGTAATTCTCTGCGTCGCCCGATTTGTCGGTAAAATTGCCGTATTCGCCCTTGACAATGCCCTTAATCTGAACGCCCGTTATCAGCTCGTCGAACTGCTCACGGAACGGCGCCGCCTCGGGCTTGGGCACGAACGCCGCCGCCGCAATTACTGCGAGGACAAACACCGCCGAGGTTGCGTAGTAGCCCTTTTTGCCCGCCGTGACGGCGGTTCCCGCACTTTTTGCCGACGAGCGGGAGAACATAAGCATAAAATAAAGTATAACCGTCAGTACAGAGCTTGCGATTGGTATATCCGTAAAGGTTTTCGCAAACAGCGCAAACGGACATATGCAAATCAGAAAAACCGTAAGACTGCGGTATATAATTGTTGAAAAGTAGAATATCGTAAAGCTGAAAAAGAACGAGAATGCGACCGTTACCGCCGCCGCAAACTCGGGGTGCCGCCTCACGTCGGTATCGTTTGGCTGGAGCGCCCACATGCCTATATTCATAAAGTTTGCGCCCTCAATCGCAAACACCAGCGAAAACGCAAGCGCTGCCCCGAGCGCAAGGAGCCCGAGGAATATTCCGCAGGTTATGTACTTGTTCTGTCTGCGGTTGCAGAAGTCAAGCACGAGGAAATACCCGATTATTGCGGCAAATCCCGCCGCAGAGAAAATCCACGCCGCAGACGTCGTCGTATAAATGCTTACGGCGGAGCCTGTCAGCACCGAGGCAAGCAGAATGCCTGTGAAATGGCTGCGGAAAAATGCGGATATGCTGAATTTCTGCGTCATAGCGGCGCTCCTTTCTGTTTATTTATCAGACTGCGGAAAAGTCGTACTCGTTGTCGCAGAACGTTATTTTCCACATATCGCACGGCAGTGTATCTCCGTACGCCGCCGCAACAGTTTTGGCGGAGCCGCCCTGCGCCGTGATTTCGTCAAGGCGGGCGGAGAGGTATGGGTCGGGGTTAGCCGTGAACACGACTGCGGAGCCGATGTGCTCCGAGGAAATATCGGGGAGGCGCTCGCCGCTCGGTGCGCCGAACGAAAGCTCCGTCATCCTGAACCGCAGAGCCTCGACGTCGCCGATACCCTGAAACTCGACGCACTCCCACATGTCCCCGAACCGCACAAACAGGCGGCACGGCAGAGCCGATTCGCAGAAATGCCTCGAAACGGAGAGTATGCCCTCAAGCAGCAGCTGTTCGGCATAAAGCACGGGCGAAACGCCCTCGGGCGCCGTCGGAGCAAGCACCGACGAGCCGTGCGACATGTCAAGGATAAGCGTCTGCGGGGAGCCCTTTATGCCCTCGTTCTTGCGGACAAGCAGCTCGTCACGCTTGGCGGAAAGCTTCCAGTTTATCTGCCGCAGGGAGTCGCCGGGAATGTATTTTCTGTGCTCATAGCCGGGGGTGCCGTTCGTGACCGCCGTGTCGGCAGTCGTTTCCTCGCTGTCGTCGAACGCCGTCGCCTCGGTAATCTGTTTCATGAAATCGCTCCGTATGTTGCAGTCGGCAAGTCGGGGGGATATGCTTATTCTGCACTGCGTTTCGGAGGGGTCTGCGGGAATAGGGAGCCCGAAAAGCCCCATAAGGTCGTCCGCACGGACTTCCGCCGCAGATATAATCGGTTTTCCCCACAGCGCTGCCTCACAGCGCAGGTCAACCGACGCCTCGCTCCTGCCGAAGCCGAACGCAAAGCGGTAGCTGTCGGGCTGTGCCGTCTTTATGTTTTCGGGGAGATACAGCCGAACTGTCACAAACGACGTCGGCATAAAGCCCTTTTTTGCCACGGTAAGCGTGAGCGTAAAGCTGTCGCCACGGTCGGGAGAGCAGATGTCCGTCCGCAGAGAGCAGGTCACGCTCTTTTTCGCCGACAGCGCAAGCAGCAGCGAAAGAACGGGCGCAAGTATCAGCGCCGCCATGAAAAACGCCCCGCCTATGCCGTCAAGAAACAGCGTGAAAAGCACCGCTACCGCAAGCACGCATAAATAGGAAATTACGCTTTTTATCCGCATAAACGCTCCTTACGACTGCTGTGCGACGCCGACGGAGCGCAGAATGTCGGCGATTACGCTCTCCGCGGTTTTCATAACGGACTTGCCCTTGGGGGAGAGAATCAGCCTGTGTGCAAGCACGTCGGCGGCAATTTCCCGCACGTCGTCGGGGGTTGCGTACTCTCTGCCGTTAATCAAAGCCATCGCCTTAGCCGCCTTGAAAAGCGCAATGCTGCCTCTCGGGCTTGCGCCGAGGGTGCAGTACTCCGAGGCTCTCGTGGCGTTTACTATATCTATAATGTACTTCCTTACTGCGGGGTGCACGGTTATTCCGTTCGCCTGCTCACGGAGGGAAAGTATGTCCTCAAGCGCCATGACCGCTCCGACCGTCTGCGCCTTTACGCCCTTTTCGTCACGGTCAAGTATCTCCATCTCCTCCTCGAATGCGGGGTAGCCGACAGAGAGCTTCATTATAAATCTGTCCATCTGCGCCTCGGGAAGATGGTATGTGCCGTAGGTTTCGACGGGGTTCTGTGTCGCAAGCGCCATAAACGGACGGGGGAGCTCGTGTGTTTCGCCGTCAACGCTTATCTGAAGCTCCTCCATAATCTCAAGCAGCGAGGACTGCGCCTTCGGAGAGGCACGGTTTATCTCGTCCGCCAGCAGGAAGTTGCACACCGCCGCTCCCTGTCTGTACTCCGTCTTTTTCGTATCAGGGTTTATCATCGTGTAGCCCATGATGTCCGAGGGCATGATGTCGGGAGTGAACTGTATTCTGTTGCAGGTCCCGCTCACGCTCGCCGCAAGCGCCGTTACAAGCTGGGTCTTTCCTACGCCCGGCACGTCCTCGATAAGCACATGTCCGCCCGCAAGCAGTGCCGCTATAAGCTTGTATATCGCCTTTCTCTTTCCTATAATTACCTTTTCTATGTTGTCGGCAAGCCGTTCTGTCTGTGCGTTCATATTTCCGTTCCTTTCGTATGTCTGCTTTCCCCGAGGGCCGCACCGCATGCCCCTCCTCCGCCGCCTGCTGTCAGCTGACCCGCCGCACCGCCCGCCGCCTGCGGCGGCGGAAAAACGCACGGCGTTTTTGCCGAAGCGGAGCTTCGGCGGCGGTGCGGCGGTGTGCTCCTTGCAGATGTGGGGGGAGGAAACGGCGGTGCGGGCGTTATTTCTCCGCCTGCGTCCCTCGGGAACAATATCGTTTAATTCTTGCGTGCAATGCCGTTGCAAAATGCACGAAACTATGCTATAATGTTATTTATCGAACAAAAGCACGACATATCCGTCGTGATAATCGTGCACTGCGTCGGGGTTTTCCCTTGCGTATGCGAACACCTTTTCGGCAAACCCGCCGTCAAGGAAATACATGATGTCGCTTACCGACATGCCCGAAATCTCGGGACAGCCCGTTGACAGGGTGATAGCGTTTCTGTCTGCGATTTTCATGACCCTGAACGGCCATATGCGGCAGTCGAACGGCTTTTCCTCTCCGAGGGCGCAGCCGTTTTCGGTCAGCGCAGGACAGGCGGCGAGCCCCGTTTCGGGATTTATCTCCGCTTTGAACCCGAAGCCTTCTCCTCTGGAGTTAAAGCAGGCTCTGTCGCACATTTCGGTTATCCTCAACGTATCCTTATCCGTGAGGAACGGCATTTCCCATATATCGCTCCCGTCGAACTGACAGCACCACTGACAGTCGGCACAGTCTGACGGAGTAAGTATTTTTTTCAGCATATATTACACCTCGTTTAAAAATAGAAGTAATTATATTTTAACATATTTCTGCGGAAAATAAAAGAGAATTTATAAAAAAATCGGAGAATACATGAAAATTTTTGTTATTTTTACAGGCGGCACGATAGGCTGCTCCGAGCAAGGCACGGTATCTCTTGACGGCGGCGCCGCCGACCTGCTCGTTTCGGAATATCTGCGGGTATACGGGGACTGTGAATTTGAGTGCGCCGCTCCGCTATATACTTTAAGCGAGAATATGACCTCGGCGAAGTGGCAGAGGCTGTATGATTATATAAGGACCGCAGATTTCTCTCCCTATGACGGCGTAATCCTCACGCACGGCACCGACACGCTGTCCTACACGGCGGCGTTTCTCGCCCTTGCGCTTGCGGACATTCCCTTCCCTCTCGTAATCACGGGCAGCAACCATGCAATAGGCTCGGAAAACAGCAATGCGCTTGAAAATTTCCGTGCGGCGGTGCTGCTTGCGCAGACAGGGGTGAGCGGCGTGTATGCCGCTTACGACGGAAAATACTACCTCGGAACGGACATCTGCGAGGCGGACGGACTGACCGACAGCTACGGCGGCCGTGTCTGCGGCAGGTGCGACGGAGAGAAAGCGCTGCTTGATATGAGTATTGCCGCAAAAATGCCTCCCAAAACCGAAATATCTGTTTCCGAAAAAGAGATAATTATGATAAAGCCGTATCCGAACATGCGGTACGGCAGAATACGGACAGACGGAGCGGCGGCCGTGCTCCATCTTCTTTACCACTCCGCAACCGCCTGCACAGAGGACGGATACTCGCTGTGCGGATTTGCGGAAAGCTCGGACGTTCCGATTTATGCCGCACCGTTCAAGCGTGGCGCCGTGCCGTACAGCACGACGGCGGAAATCCTGGCTTCGGGCGTGAAGCCGCTGTACGGGATGACCCCCGAAACGGCGTACGCACTGCTGACAATCGCTTACGGACAGGGCGGAATGCCGCCCGACGAATATATATCGCAGTATCAGGCGGAATAACCCGCAGGAAAGGATGAATGTATGAGAATACTCGACAGATACCCGTCCGACGACGGATTTTCCATGCCCGCAGAATACGACGAGCACGAGGGCTGTATAATGATTTTCCCCGAGCGTGCCGATTCGTGGCAGTTCGGCGGGTACGCCGCAAGAAAGGCGTTCGCAAAGGTCGCCGAGGCGATTTCCCGTTCGGAAAAGGTGACTGTGCTCGCAAGCGCACGGCAGTACCGCAACGCAAGGGATATAATGCCGCCGCAGGTGCGTGTGGTTGAGATGACGACCGACGACGCATGGGCGAGAGATGTCGGTCCGACGTTCGTCCGCCGTGCCGACGGAAA
>JAZNLN010000088.1:0-2187 GCA_045579125.1 Ruminiclostridium sp. | reverse complement strand
GCAGATAAGTGGCAAATACTCCGTTGGGGTCGGTGCATGAATATTTGTAATCCTTGCCGTTGTACGAATAAAGCTGTGTATTGGCGGGAAGGTCCTTTATCTGTGTAAAATATATGGGATCGCCGACGTCATCAGATTGCGGATATTCTGAACAACTTCCGAAATATCCGCCTGTTATTTTTAGTTCCTCAAATGCTCCAGCATAGGAAATTCCGCAATAGTCGTTTGTAAAATTGCCAATAAAGCCGTCCGTCAGTTCGAGCTTTGACGATTCTCTAACATGGCAGTACACAAAACCGCCGTGACAGGAAATGTTGACTGTATCGATAGTCCCTGTCCTGCCTCCGTCGTTGTCGATACGATCGGTTGTCAGGATCGCCTTGTTTTCGCTCTCCATGAAGTTTACGGTGCCGTCGCCTGTAATAACTTCTCCGCTGTCATGTACGGTTCCGCCAAGAGAGGAGTTGCTCTTAATATAGATATTTGCCGTTCCGTTGATTACAAAATGAGATTTTTCAATATTTTCATATATGGGTTCGCTGCCGCAATCAAGAATCTCGGTGTTGCTATTCTTCAGGTTCAGGCCGTCGAGAATTAAATTCGCCGTTACTCCTTCGGCAACAAAAATCTGAACGTCGATATAGCAGTCGCCGTCATCGTTGTAGTTTGAGCCCGTAAGCTTGTAGGTGCCGTTCTCGGTAATATATATTAAGATATAATCCCTGCCTGCCGTTTCGGCGTTAAAGCTATTGGCAAGCTCGTTAAAGTCATAGGTTGCCTTGATGTTCGCAAGAGCCGCTTCAGCCTCCGCAGAAAAAGCGCTTACCGCCGCCGAGGGAAAGAATGAGCCCGTTTCGCAGGTCATTGCGCCCGCCGCAAGCATCGACGACATAACGCCGACGGAAACAAGCTTTTTCATCAGCTCTTTCTTGTCAGTTTTCATTGTTGTTTTCCTCCTTAATCATCTGATTACAGTTGTCCTTGTATATATCACCCAGCGGAACATCGCTGTTCCACGGTTTGGATGGTCCCGCATAATGCGCTATGAAAACGTCGTTTCTTACGACCCTTGCAAGCGCCTTCGTTATTTCCTTGCTGCTTATTTTTATGTTGATTGGCGTAGGATAGTTATAGCGGACGTCAAGCATTTTCGTCCTGCCCTTGAAAATTATGTTCAGTGCGTCTTGGTCGTTGAACTGCATTTTATGCGCCGTGAGGACGCTTACGGCGTTTTCGTCGTCTGTAATTTCCCTGCATTTTTTCAGGTCGAGCAGCATCATTCCCGCATTGAAATATTCCCGCTCGTTTTCAAGTCCTATGTATTTTTTTCGGTATATATCCGCATTGCACGGCTTTCCGTCGAAGAAAAGCGACATTTTCATAACAGCCTGCGGTATGAAAAGAGCCTCCTCGCACACGCCGAGAGCCTTATCTCCGAGGTCGATATCGTAAAGCTTTGTTATGTCGTCCAGCGCCTGCATATCGCAGTCGAGGTACAGCATTCGGTCATATTCCGCAAATTCCTTCGAAAAGAGGTACAGACGGTAGTTCGTTTCCGCCGTTATGTAGTTTTTTCCTCGTCCGTCTACTTTTTTGTGAAACTCCGCCATGTCTATAAATCGGACGGAAACATTATCCGATATGAAACGTTCGAATTTTGCTTTGAGAGCGTCGGAAAAATTGTGCGACAGGATTATGAATTCGTATTTGCGGGATTTGTCTGCGTGCAGCAGAATTGAGTAAATCATAGTCCTCATAGGCTCGGAATAGTTCTCATTGCCCGCAAGGCAGATATTTACGTCGTTAAAAACAGGCTTTATCATACAATCCTCTTCCGTATTTTGCTTTCCGCATAAAATTATAACATAAAAGGCCGAAAAAATCAATAATTATAATGTATATATTTAATTGGCGAAAGAGAGAAAATATAGACTTTGTGTGTCGATAATTTGTTGAATTTTAATAATTACAAGTTTCGGGAGAGAACAGCAAAAAGAAAAAGGCTGTGTAGTAAACTCTACACAGCCGAAAACCTCTTTGTGGAACTGCCAAAGGCGGCTCGCCTTATTCTGCGGTTTTCTTTATTCCGAAAAACAGCCTTAACAGACTTGCAAAAAATTTCGGGCTTTTTACTACTACAACCTTCATATATGTACCTCTCTTTCTCAGCCTCGGAGCAGTGCCGCT
>JAZNLN010000087.1:0-3659 GCA_045579125.1 Ruminiclostridium sp. | reverse complement strand
ATGTCAACCTGCTGGATTTCCTCAACAAAGGGAATGCGGAAGTTAAGACCTGCCGTGAGGTCATCGTCGATGATTTTACCGAACTGATACTTAACGCCGACAAAACCTTCGTTTACAATCGTAAAGCAGTTGAACAGAACTATCAGTGCAATAGCAGCAATAAAGATGATTACTGCGATTAAGCCTGTTTTCTTGCCGCTCGGGGCGTTCTTGGTTTCTGTTGTAAATTTTACGTCTGCCATGATATGTCCTTTCTCTTGTCCATGTATGTCCTCGGTAAATATTTTTTACCTTGGTATTATTATAGCACTACATATTTACTTTGTCAATAGCTTTTGGTAAATTTTATTTACTTACCAATTCGGTGTAGCTATCCTTGAGCTCTGCCTTTACAGTTTTTGCCGACTCGTCGATTTCAAGCTGTTTCTGCGCCTGTGCAAGCATGAGCTTGATACGGTTTATCTGGTTTACCTCGCTTGCGCCGGGGTCGTAGTCAACCGCAATAATGTTGGAAGCGGGATTTCTGCGGCGGAGTTCGCCGATAACGCCCTTGCCCGTAACATGGTTGGGCAGGCATGCGAACGGCTGCATACAGATAATATTGTTTACGCCCTCGTGCATAAGCTCCAGCATTTCTGCCGAAAGGAACCAGCCCTCGCCCGCAATGTTGCCTGTCGAAACTACGCCGTCAACAAGCCTGCGGAGCTTTGAAATCGGCATAACCGAGCCGAACTTCGTACCCTTGATTGCCTCCCAGTACGGCCTTTCAATGCGTTCGAATATGTTTATGGCGAGGTTGCTGAGGTAATGACGCTTGCCCGAAACGGTGAGAAATTCCTTTCTCGTATTTGCGTGGTCGCAGAAGAAGTAGATAAAGCCCATAAGGTCGGGAACGACTGCCTCTGCGCCCTCCTGCTCAACAAGGTCAACTACGAAGTTGTTTGCGGCGGGATGATATTTTACAAGAATTTCGCCGACAATTCCGACTCTCGGCTTAACGATGTCAAGCACGGGAAGCTCGTCAAATTCCTTGATAATTGCACGGATATTCTTGCTGTAATTCTTCATGCCGAACGATTTGAGGTCGCCCTTGAGCTTTTCGTTCCACTTTTCATAAAGCGCATTTGCGCTTCCCTTTTCCGCCTCGTACGGACGCACACGGTACAGACAGCGTGAAAGCACGTCGCCGTAAATAACCGCCTGGAACGCACGGAGCATGAGCGGGATTGTTTTCTTGAAGCCCGGCGCCTTTTCAAGGCCGTTGAAGTTAAGCGAAATAAGGGGAATGTTTCCGTAGCCGCCGTCCTTGAGCGCCTTTTTCATCATGCCGATATAGTTTGTCGCACGGCATGCACCGCCCGTCTGTGTAATCATAACCGATGTGTTTTCAAGGTCGTATTTGCCGCTCTGGAGTGCGTGCATAAGCTGACCTATAACAAGAATTGCGGGATAGCATGCGTCGTTGTTTACATATTTCAGACCCGTATCAACTACCGATTTTGAATAATCCTTCAGAACAACAAGGTTGTAGCCCGAATAGTTGAACGCTTTTTCAAGCAGGTCGAAATGAATCGGCGCCATCTGCGGAGCGATTATCGTGTGACGCTTGCGCATTTCCTTGGTGAAAATCGGCTGACGTTCGTAGCCCTTGTAAATCTCTGTGCTCTGATAGCCTGTACGTTCACGCTCCTCAATAACGCTTATAAGCGAACGCAGACGTATTCTTGCCGCACCGAGGTTGTTTACCTCGTCTATTTTAAGAACGGTATACATCTTTCCGTAGCCCTGGAGAATTTCCTGGACCTGGTCAGTTGTTACTGCGTCAAGACCGCAGCCGAAACTGTTGAGCTGAACAAGCTCAAGGCAGTCCTTTTTGCCGACGAGGTCGGACGCCTGATACAGCCTTGTGTGGTACATCCACTGGTCAACGACTCTTATGGGTCTGGGCAGCTCGCCGAGGTGCGCAACGCTGTCCTCGGTAAGTACTGCGAAACCGTAGCCGTTTATCATTTCGGGGATACCGTGATTTATTTCGGGGTCAACGTGGTAGGGTCTGCCCGCAAGCACTATACCCTTTTTGCCGCTTTCCTCAAGCTCCTTTACAACCTTTTCGCCCATCCTGCGGACGTCTGCCTTGAAACGTGCGTCCTCGGCGTAAGCCTTTTCGAGCGCAGGTCCGATTTCCTCGCCCTTAATTCCGAGCGGCAGGAACTCCTCAATAATTCTGCGGAGCATTGCGTCCTTGTCGTAGATAGGCAGGAACGGATTCATAAATCTTATCTTCTTGTCACGAAGCTCGGGAACGGAGTTCTTAATAACCTCGCTGTACGACGCAACTACGGGGCAGTTATAATGGTTGTCGCCCTTGCCGCCGTTGTCCATTTCGTAAGGAAGTGCAGGGTAGAAAATGAACTCTACGCCGTCGTTAAGGAGAGAAACGATATGACCGTGCGAGAGCTTTGCGGGGTAGCACACCGACTCGGACGGCATTGTTTCGATACCCATATCGTAGATTTCACGGGACGATTTCGGCGACAGCTTTACGCTGTATCCGAGCTCCGTGAAGAATGTAAACCAGAACGGATAGTTCTCGTAAAGACCGAGCACTCTCGGGATACCCACAACGCCTCTTTTTGCCTTTTCAGGGTCGAGGGGCGTGTAGTCGAACAGCCGCTTGTACTTGTATTCAAAGAGGTTGGGGAGCGACGCCTTTTTGCCGCCGAGGCCTGCGCCTCTTTCACAGCGGTTGTTTGTGATATATTTCGTGCCGTCGCTGAACTTGCTTATGGTAAGCAGGCAGTTGTTCGAACAGAGTCCGCAGCGTGCCGTAGATTTTGTTATAGTGAAGTTTTCAAGCTTGTCTGCCTTTGCGGTAGTCGAGCCTGCGCCGTCGTCTCTCTGCATAGCGATAAGCGCACTTCCGTATGCGCCCATAAGCCCTGCCTTGTCGGGTCTTACGACCTCTCTGCCGCAGGTAAGCTCAAACGCACGGAGCACGGACTGGTTCATGAACGTGCCGCCCTGAACGATTATCTTTTCGCCCATCGCCTTGGGGTCACGGATTTTTATAACCTTGAACAGCGCATTCTTAACAACCGAGTACGAAAGACCTGCGGAAATGTCCGCAACGCTTGCGCCCTCCTTCTGCGCCTGCTTTACACGGGAGTTCATAAACACTGTGCAGCGGGAGCCGAGGTCTACGGGGTTCTGCGCCGTGAGGCCCACCTCCGCAAACTCGTAGTTCTTCATTCCGAGCGCATTCGCAAAGTTTTCTATAAACGAACCGCAGCCGGACGAGCATGCCTCGTTGAGCAAAATGCTCTCAATTTCGCCGTTCTTGACACGCATGCACTTCATATCCTGGCCGCCGATGTCAAGGATAAACTCAACACCCGGGAGCAGCTTTTCCGCCGCCTTGTAGTGCGCCATTGTCTCGATTTCGCCGAAATCAATACCGAGTGCCGCC
This sequence comes from Ruminiclostridium sp., assembly GCA_045579125.1. GTDB lineage: Bacteria > Bacillota > Clostridia > Oscillospirales > Ruminococcaceae > Ruminiclostridium_E. The sequence continues at coordinate 193 of JAZNLN010000087.1, read as the reverse complement.
TTTATAAGATGCTCGCCGTAGCCCGTTGCTGTGGATTTTGCTATGTACGCCTTTTCGGGCATGAGCGAATATATTTCCTTTAATATTCCGATAACGGATTTGAGCGGGTCGCCGAGGTTATTGTTGTAGTGTGAATAGAGAATTTCACCTTTTTCGTTGATGAGCGCCGCCTTTAAGTCGGATCGTAGCCATG
>JAZNLN010000086.1:0-8058 GCA_045579125.1 Ruminiclostridium sp. | reverse complement strand
AGAACGGGTGGCACTTGGAGCAGATTTCTACCTTGATGTCCGACTTTGTGGAACGAGTTTCGATTACGTTACCGCAAGCGCACTTGATAGTAGTAGCCTCGTAGCTGGGATGGATACCTTCCTTCATGTTGTCACCGCCTTTTCCTTTTTCGTTTAGCGCAATGGGGAGCAACCCAAAGCGAATTCATCGGTTTTTAATTATATCATAGTTTCACAGTGTTGTCAACATATTTTTTATGCATTGACGATTTTTGTGAAAGCCTCGGCATATTTAGCCTGTAAAGCGGCAGCTTCTTCGTTGGTTTTGCCGACAGTTGTGTAGTAAATCTTGATTTTCGGCTCGGTGCCCGAGGGTCTGATAACAAGGCTGGCGCCGCCTTCGAGGTAGAGAGTGATTACGTTGGATTTGGGCAGGTCGATAGCGCTTTCTGTGCCCGCTTCAAGGTCGTACTTCTTTGACGCCTCGTAGTCGGCGAGGGCGATAACCTTTGCGCCTGCGATTTCCTTGGGGTAATCGGTTCTCATTCTGTTCATGATTTCCTGCATTTTAGCCATGCCGCTTGCGCCCTCAAATGCGAAGTTGTCGAGCTTGTTGCAGTACGAGCCGTATTCGTCGTACATTCTCTTGCGTGCCTCTATGAGGGATACGCCCTGCGCACGGTAGAATGCCGCCATTTCGCAGATAAGCATAGACGCAACAACAGCGTCCTTGTCACGGACATAGCCGCCTGCGAGGTAGCCGTAGCTTTCTTCGAAACCGAAGATGTATCTGTCCTGTTCGCCCTTTGCCTCAAGGAAGCCAATCTGTTCGCCGATGAACTTGAATCCTGTGAGGACTTCTATGAGCTCAACGTCGTATTTCTTTGCGATAGCTCTTGTGAGGTCGGTTGTTACGATAGTCTTTACTGCGATAGGATTCTTGGGCATTGTGCCGAGAGCTGTTCTTTCCTTTGCGACATATTCGAGGAGCAGAGCGCCTACCTCGTTGCCTGTAAAGAGCGCATATCCGTCGCCGTCGGGAACTGCGATGCCTACACGGTCGCAGTCGGGGTCGGTTGCGAGGAGCAGGTCGGGCTTTTCGGAAGCGCACAGCTCAAGACCCTTTTGGAGCGCCTCACGGATTTCGGGGTTGGGGAACGGGCAGGTTGCGAATGTTCCGTCGGGCATTTCCTGCTCGGGAACAACTACAACATTATCAATGCCGATTTCCTTTAAAATGCGGCGTACAGGCTTGTTGCCCGTGCCGTTGAGGGGAGTGTAGACAACCTTTAAGCCGGCCTTTGCGCATACGTCGGGATGGAGCGACTGCTTCTTTACCTCTGCCATATATGCGTCGATAACTTCGTCCTTGATGTAGTTGATTTTTCCGTCGGCGAGAGCCTTGTCGAAGTCTGTTTTTGCGATGCCCTCAAAAACGTCTATCTTGTTGATTTCGGAAAGGATTTTATCGGCGGCTTCGATTGTAACCTGACAGCCGTCGGAGCCGTAAACCTTGTAGCCGTTGTATTTTGCGGGGTTATGGCTGGCTGTAACCATTACGCCTGCGTCGCAGTTAAGCGCACGCACTGCCCACGAAAGCATGGGAGTCGGCATAAGCTCGGTGTAGATATGTACTGTGATGCCGTTTGCTGCGAGAATTTCCGCAACGGTTTTTGCGAAGTAGTCGGATTTGATTCTGCTGTCATACGACACCGCAACGGACGCACCCTCGGGCTTTACAGCCTTTAAATATGCCGCAAGACCCTGTGTAGCCTTGCCTACGGTGTAGTAGTTCATTCTGTTTGTGCCTGCGCCGATTACGCCACGCAGACCGCCCGTGCCGAATTCGAGGTCACGGTAAAATCTGTCGCCGATTTCCTCGTCGTTGCCCTTTACGGATTCGAGCTCCTTGATGAGGTCGGGGTCCTCTGTTGCCTTTTCGAGCCAGAGGGAATAGAGTTCTTTGATTTCCATGATTATATTTCCTTTCCTGAAATTATCCATAATTATACACATAATATATTATATCATTCTATTTCTCAAAATGCAAGCACAAATCATTTTATAACATTTTTTCGGCGTAATATTTATATTTAAAAATGCGTCCGTGCTGTTTTTTGCATATTTTGCCGCCATAATATGAGCATTTTCGGGCTGCACGCCCAAAATAAAAATAAAAAATGACTTGACAACACGAAAAAAAGTGCTATAATATGATTAGCACTCAAAGAGCAAGAGTGCTAAAAGCAAAAATTAAAGGCAGAAATGCCGTATATACGAAAAAAAGAAAGGAAGTACCCCGAATGGCAAAAAAGCAGTTCAAGGCGGAATCCAAGCGCCTGCTTGAAATGATGATCAACTCTATTTATACTCACAAGGAGATTTTCCTCCGTGAGCTTATCTCCAACGCAAGCGACGCAATGGACAAGCTTTATTTCAAATCCATGAGCGAAAATATCGGACTTTCACGCAGCGATTTCTTCATCAGAATTGCCGCAGACAAGGAAGCCCGCACAATAACTCTCGCCGACAACGGTATCGGTATGACCAAGGAGGAGCTTGAAAACAATCTTGGCGTTATCGCACAGTCGGGCTCGTTCAGATTCAAGCAGGAAAACGCAGACAACGAGGCGGCGAAAAGCGACGACGTTTCGGTTATCGGTCAGTTCGGCGTGGGCTTTTATTCCGCATTCATGGTTGCGAAAAAGGTGACTGTGCTTACCAAGGCGTACGGCTCCGACGAAGCGTTCATGTGGACAAGCGAGGGTGTTGACGGCTACACGATAACAGATGCCGAAAAGGAAGAAAACGGCACGGTTATCACCCTTTACATCAAGGATAACACCGACGAGGAGGATTACGACGATTTCCTCGCAGACTACAAGATAAAGTCGCTTATAAAGAAGTATTCCGATTATATAAGATACCCTATCAAGATGTTCTGCTCTCATTCGCACCTCAAGGAAAAGGCGAACGAAAACGACCCCGACGAGTACGAAACACACACCGTTGACGAAACGCTCAACAGCATGGTGCCGCTCTGGAAGAAGAGCAAGAGCGAGCTCAAGGACGAGGATTACAACCTTTTCTATAAGGAGAAGTTCTACGATTACAATGACCCGATAAAGTACATTCACTCCAAGACCGAGGGCACGGCGACATACAATGCGCTTATGTTCATTCCCAAGAAGGCACCGTTCGACTATTACACCAAGGAGTACGAAAAGGGTCTTCAGCTGTATTCAAGCGGCGTTCTTATAATGGACAGATGCTCAGACCTGATACCCGACTATTTCAACTTCGTAAAGGGTCTTGTAGACAGCGAGGATTTATCGCTTAACATCTCCCGAGAAATGCTCCAGCACGACAGACAGCTGAAAATCATGGCAAAGAGCATTGAGCGTTCGATAAAGAACGAGCTGAAGAAAATGCTTGCCAACGAGAGGGAGAAGTACGAAGAGTTCTGGAACAGCTTCGGCGTTCAGATAAAGTTCGGCATCTACAACGGCTACGGCACGAACAAGGAGCTGCTCAAGGACCTGCTCATGTTCTATTCGTCAAGCGAAAAGAAGCTTGTCACAATCGACGAGTACATCGCAAGAATGAAGGAGGACCAGCAGTACATCTACTTCGCAAGCGGCGATTCGGTTGCGCATATCGACAGCCTGCCGCAGACGGAGCTTGTCAAGGACAAGGGCTTTGAAATTCTCTACCTCACGGACAATGTTGACGAGTTCGCAATCCAGATGATGATAGACTACGACGGCAAGGAATTCAAGTCCGTCCAGTCGGGCGACCTTGACCTTGAAACCGAGGAAGAAAAGAAGGAAAAGCAGGAAAAAACCGAGGAAAGCAAGGACCTGCTTGCGGCGGTCAAGGAGGCGCTCGGCGACAAGGTTGCGGACGTACGTCTTTCGTCAAGACTGAAATCCCACCCCGTATGTCTTACCAGCGGAAGCGCATTTACGCTTGAAATGGAAAAGGTGCTCGGAACCATGCCCAATGAAAACAAGCCCAAGGCGGACAAGGTGCTTGAAATAAACCCCGACCACGAGATATTCGCAAAGCTCCGCAAGGTCAGCGAAACGGATAAGGAAAAGCTTGCGCTGTATGCTGACGTGCTGTTTACACAGGCTCTCCTTATCGAGGGCATGCCTATCGAAAACCCTGTTGAATTTTCCGATAAGCTGTGCAGAATTATGCTTGACGCTTAATCGCAGTGTGATACCTTGTTTCCCGATGCGGCCCAGTGCTGCGTCGGGATTTTTTGCGGCGCACGCCGCTGTGCGTAAGTATATGTGTAAATTGTTAAAATGAAAAGAATATTTGATAAAAATGTGAAAAGAAATTGGAGATATTTACGAAAAAATATTGACAGTTGCTTAAAACATGTGCTATAATAGTATAGTAGATAACTGCGGGTTAGTGTAATGCCGCAGCTCGGATTTCAACCTGAAAGGCTAATATTATGAACAGTTTTCTTCTGCTGCTGACACGGCATAAGTGCATCAACATCAGAATAGATTTAACAAGGGATTTCCCCGTGTCTATAATGGGAAAATACCCCGATATACCCAAGAAAAACCGCAAAATGATGCTTTACGAGCTTGTGCTTGCGGAGGACCTCCCGCTTCTGACGGAAATGTTCAACGACATTTCTCTCAAGACAAAGGAGCGCCTTGACGCACACTGCCGCATTAACGACGAGAACGGCGAGTCGCACTGGGTATACCTTTCCTGCGACTACCGCAAGGACACGTTCGGCAAAAAGCAGTTCCTTGTCGGAACGATGATGGATGTTTCGGAGTATCTTGACAACGCCGCCGACGACTCGGTGCTCAATGCGTTTATGGAAAAGAACAAGAGCAAGATTTCCGAATTCAACAACAACGGAGCCTCTCTTTTCGAGGTGCTCGGCGAGGATTACATAAGGAGCATTCAGAAGCCGTTTGCTTTCGACGACGACATAGATTCGGCGATTTTCGACGCCGACGACCGTCTTATCTGCTCCGAAAACGAGAACGAAAAAACGTTCGACAAGTCGAAATACGAATTTTACAGAACGGAGAAAATAACATTCAACCGTTCGGTCGGCGGATACTGGTTTATCGGAGCAAAAACGCAGGAGGCGCTGGACAAGAACATTCCTCTGCTTGAAACGCTGACGCAGAACATCTCGCAGATAGCCAATGCGTTTGTTATCCTTTACAACGAAATGGAAAACTCCCGCAAGGTAAACCAGCAGCTGAGCGTAAACATCGAACAGCAGATGCTTATAAACAGGCTGTACGAAATAATGACGGATACGGAAAACGCCGAGGAGGCGCTGATGAAGGCACTGTCGGCGGCGGGCGAGTATATCGGGCTTGACAGAATAGGCATAATCGAGGACAAGGGCGATATGCTTGAGTTTATGCCGAAATATTGCTGGAATACGCCCCGTGCGACAAATTCGAGCCTCCCCGATCCGATTTCGAAGGACAAATTCCCGAGAATATCCGACGACCTTTCGTTCAGCGATATGAGCTTTTCGAACGAGAGCGAAAATGACCTTGCCGACAGAGGCGTAAAGGCATATGCGATGGCACGCCTTAACGACAACAGGTTCGGAAAAAGGTATATGATGTGCATTGTGGCGTCCCGTGAATATTCGTGGAACCGTGAGGACAGAAAAATCCTCCGCAGCGTTTCGCAGATAGTATCGACAATGCTGACACGCTGTGAGCTTGACGCAGATATAACCGACAAGAACGCACAGCTGACAAGGCTTGCGTATTACGACCCGATGCTTGATATGATGAACCGCACCAAGCTTGACGAGGACCTTGCGGAGCTTATATCCTCGGAGGATGCAAAAATCGCCGTGATGGCGCTGCATATAGTTGACGCACACTCCCTCAACGAGGTTTTCGGCCAGGCATATACGGATAAAATATTAAGGGCTATCGGCGAGTATCTCAAGGAAATGCCTGTAAGCGGAAAAACTGTTTACCGCTATTCGGGCAGCGTCATGATGATAATTCTTCAGGGCTACGAGATAAACGAGGTGCGTGAGATAGCAAATCACATCGTGTCACGCTTCAATCGTCCGTGGGAGATAGACGGACTTAATCAGTTTGTTGAGGCGGGTATGGGCATTTCGCTTTACCCGATAAACGGAAACACCTGCGAGGACCTTTACAGGAGCGCAAACCTCTCTCTCAACCGTGCGGTTGAATACGGCAAGAATACATTTGCCTTTTACAGCACCGAGTTCCAGCGTTCGAAGGGTATGAGCTACCAGCTTGAGCAGAGCATCCGCCGCTCCATTGCCGACGGAATGAAGGGCTTTTCGGTTGTGTTCCAGCCCGTTTTCAACGCCGACAAGACACGCATTCACCACTGCGAAACGCTTATCCGCTGGGAGAACAGCGATTTCGGCAGCGTGTCGCCGTATGTGTTTATTCAGCTTATGGAAAAGGTTGGCCTTGACGTGGTTATCGATATGTGGGTTATCCCGCAGGCGTGCGCTTTCTGCCGCAAGCTTATCAAACTGACGGGCGACCCCGACATAGGCGTAAGCATAAATCTTACCACGCATGAAATGAAAAATGCGGAGATAATAAGCTTTATAAAGAGCGAAACCGAGAAAAACAGGCTTTATCCAAAGTCGCTTATAATCGAGGTGCCCGAAAAGGCGCATGTGTTCGAGTATAACAACACCGTCACAACGCTCGGCGCACTCAAAAAGCTCGGCGCAAGAATTGCCATCGACAGCTTCGGAAACGAATATCTGCCGCTGCATATTCTGAAAAATTCGTACGTTGATATGATAAAAATACATCAGAGCCTGTTCACCAACGCAAACGACGGCTTTGACTCCAAGCTCCTGAAAACCACGCTTGAGCTTGCTCACAGCAGCGGCGTTGAGGTCGGAGTAAAGTACATAGAGCATGCCTCACAGCAGAGAATCGTAACGCAGTTCGATATAGACGTGTTCCAGGGCACGCACCTTGCCGAGCCGCTTGAGGAGGAGGCAATGCTTGAATATGTAAGGAAATTCGAGGAGCGCCAGACAGCGGGATATGCCGGCGTGTAGCCCGTCGAAGATAAGGAGGAACAGTTATGCAGTATGAGATTAAGGGTACACCCATGCCCGTAGTAATCTGCACGCTTGAAAACGGCGAGCAGATTGAAACCGAAAAGGGCGCAATGAGCTGGATGTCGCCGAATATGAGTATGGAAACCAATGCGGGCGGTATCGGAAAGGCATTTTCAAGAGCATTTTCGGGAGAGGCGATGTTCAGAAATATCTACACTGCCGTCGGAGGCAGAGGAATGATTGCCTTTGCGTCAAGCTTCCCCGGACAGATTCTTGCCGTTCAGATTACCCCCGACAGACCCATGATAGCCCAGAAAAGCGCATTTCTCGCCAAGGAAACCTCGGTCGATATGTCTATTCATTTCCAGAAGAAAATCGGCGCAGGTTTTTTCGGAGGAGAGGGCTTTATAATGCAGAAATTTTCGGGAAACGGCATTGTTTTCCTTGAAATCGACGGCTCGCTTATTGATTATGAGCTCCAGGCAGGACAGTCACTGCTTATAGATACAGGCTATCTCGCCGTTATGGACAGCAGCGTCACCGTTGAAATCGAAACCGTAAAGGGACTCGGAAACAAGCTCCTCGGCGGCGAGGGCTTCTTCAACACAAAGGTTACGGGCCCCGGCAGAGTGTGGATTCAGACCATGCCGAGAAGTCAGATGGCGTCAGCCCTCACACCGTTCACCACCGCAAGCAGATAATCCCCCGCACATTAAAAGCGGAGACACGCAGAAGTTTTATACACATTATTGAGGAAAACCCTTTTGAAAAAGGGTTTTCCTCAAACTCCTTTCCTAAAACTTTATAGATTGAATACAGCCTGACAGGGTTTAACCCTGTCAGGCTGTATTCAATATTAAAAGTCTTTGGAAGGGGGTACGGGGGATAACCTTTCTTCAGAAAGGTTTCCACCGATAAATGCATATAAGGCTTCTATGTGTCTCCTCGCTTAATGCGGGGGATTATCTGCTCGCGGTTGTGAACGGGGTGAGGGCTGA
>JAZNLN010000085.1:0-3581 GCA_045579125.1 Ruminiclostridium sp. | reverse complement strand
CGTCGGCACTACCATCGAATATACATTCACGGTGTCGCCGAGCTCTTCCTTGAAGCCGTTTACGGCGTTTGCATAGGTCGTGCCCTTGCCGCCGCTGAAAAGGGATATGCCCCGATAATGACCGTCGATTTTTGCGACAATCTGACCGTTGGTAATAACTCCGTCGGCGATTTCGTTGACGTTTTTCTCGGTCGTGACCTCGGGCTTTTCCGTGGTCGTCGGAGCGGGGGTTGTGCTCTGTTCGGGGGGAGTATCCGTGCCTGCGCCCGATGTCGTTACGGGCGTTTCCGTCGTCGTCACGATTACAGGCTCTTCCTCGGGCTCCTCGGTTATCTTGACGGGGTTTCCGATTACGGTTGCGTTGTTGTACGCAACGCCCTTTAACGCCGAAATATTTGCGCTCATCTTCTTTATATCGTCACGGAACGGTACCGTGTCGTTGAAATACTTGCTTATCTGTGCGGTGTATTCGCCGCTCAAAAACGATTCAAACGAGAACTCGGGGAACTCGGTCAGCGGACGTTTTTCGATTTCGGAGGCAGTCGAACGAGGGAATGCGTACTGGAACACGGCAAGCCCCAGCACGGCTGCGCCTGTTGCGGCGATATTGGCAACGGCAAATTTTTTCGGCGGAAGCTTCTGCTCGCTTTTGCCGCTTGCTTTCTTCTTTTTGTCCGTCTTTGCGCTCACGCTTTTCCCTGCCCCTGCGCTCACGCTTTCCGCCTTATCCGCAGAGGTTTTTTCTGTCTTTGCGGGGCGTTTTTTTGCCGTATCTGCGGGCTTTTTCGCCTTGTCGGGAGCTTTTTCCGTCCGTGAGGACTTTTTCGCCTTGTCGGGCTGTTCGTTCTTCTCGGGACGTTCGGGCAGAGTGTCGTTCTCAAGAACATCACCCAGCCTGTCAGCGGATGTGTTTCGGAGCGCACGCATAAACTGCTCCCTTGACGGAGTTTTTATATCCTGTTTTTTCGTGTTCTGCGCCTTCGGTGCGGGTTTCTTTGCCTTTTCCTTCGGGCGGAGAGTTATGTCAACAACCTGCTCGCTGAGTCCGCTTTCGGATTTGGTCTGTTCATGCTTTGTCATGACGATTTCGACCTCACGGGCCTTGCTGTTTTTCTTCTTTTGCCTTTTCTTGCTCATTATATCCTCTTTATCTATGCTATGCGCCTCACGGCGTTGTTTTTCCTGTTTTTATGCCGCATTTTCCGTCACGGCATACCACAATACATTATACTACTTATTTATAATACAGTCAACATAAATTTCCTTACTCCGCCGACTTTCGTCGATTTGCGCAAAAATCCTCTCAAAAAGCGTTATTGCTTGACTTAACGGACATTGTGTGGTAAAATTTATTATTATGGTGTATTATGCCTTCGGAGAAAGGATTTGGAATAATGAGCATAAAAATCGAAACGCTTGACTCTACGCTGCGGGACGGCGTGCAGGGAGAAGGCATAAGCTTTTCCGTTGAGGACAAGCTGAAAATCCTCAAATGCCTCGACGAGTTCGGCGTTACATATATAGAGGCGGGAAATCCTGCGTCAAATCCAAAGGATATTGAGTTTTTCGAAAAAACCGCCGCTCTCGGCGCACTGCGCTCAAAGCCCGTCGCATTCGGCTCAACAAGGCGCAAGGACGTGCCTGCGGACAAGGACGAGGGGCTTGCGGCGCTTGCCTCGGTCAACACGGGATATATCAGCATTTTCGGCAAGGCGTGGGATATGCATGTCACCGACGTTATAGGCACCGACCTTGAAACAAACCTCGCCATGATAAGGGAGTCGATAGAGTTTCTGCGTGCAAAGGGAAAAACCGTATTCTTTGACGCCGAGCATTTCTTCGACGGATACAAGTCCAACCCCGACTATGCGATGTCGGTTATCATGACGGCGGAAAAGGCGGGAGCGGAGATGATATGCCTCTGCGACACGAACGGCGGCTGTTTCCCCGACGAAACGGCGAAAATAGTGCGTGAGGCGTCGAAAAAAACGCATGTAAAGCTCGGAATACACTGCCACAACGACAACGGCTGTGCGGTTGCGAACACGATTATGGCGGTAAAAAACGGCGCCGCACACGTTCAGGGCACATTTATAGGCATAGGCGAAAGAACAGGAAACACAAACCTTTCAACCGTCATCGCAGATTTGCAGCTGCGGCTCGGAATATCCGCCGTGAGTGCGGACAGTCTAAAAAAGCTGACGAAAACGGCGAGGTATATCGCCGAAATAGCGAACATAAGACTGCGGAGGGACATGCCGTATGTCGGAAGCTCCGCATTTGCGCATAAGGGCGGAATGCACGTTGACGGCGTTATGAAAAACACACGTTCGTTTGAACTGGTGCCGCCCGAGGCGGTCGGAAACGAGCGCAGCCTTATCCTGTCCGAGGTGTCGGGAAGAAACGCAATACTCTCCCGCATAGCCGAATTTGACAGCACTCTCGGCAAGGACAGCGAGGAAACGCACAGGGTAATCGAACGTCTGAAAGAGCTGGAGCACATGGGCTATCAGTTTGAGGCGGCGAACGCAAGCTTTGAGCTGCTTGTTCTGCGTGAGCTTAAACGGTTCAGACCGTATTTCGAAATAGCGGACTTCAAAATCGTCACCACGCAGGAAAGCGGCGGCGTATGCAACCCCGCAAGCGCATTCATAAAGGTAAAGGTCGGCGACAGGTACGAGATAACTGCCGACGAGGGAAACGGCCCCGTAAACGCAATAGACAAGGCGCTCCGAAAGGCGCTGGAGGTGTTCTACCCCGTGCTGAACAAGGTGCACCTTATCGACTACAAGGTGCGTGTCATAAACACGGGCGCAAGCACTGCGGCGGTCACGAGAGTTCTTATCGAAAGCACGGACGGCAGCTCGACGTGGACGACCGTGGGGGCGTCGGAGGACATAATAAGCGCAAGTATGACGGCGCTGACCGACTCGATGGAATACATGCTGCTGCACAGCAGCGAATATAACTACATGAGCAGATGAGGACATAATGAGGATTGAAATAAAAAAAGCGGACACAACGAGAGTATATGAGATTTCAAAGGTTATAAACGAAACCTGGCAGAGCTGCTACAAGGACATGCTCACCGCCGAGGATATAAAAAAATACACGGACACAGCGTTCCGTGAAAAGCACACTATGGAGGGCATGAACAACGGCCGTGAGTACTTCCTTATCAACTGCGACGACGAGGTTGTCGGAATTTGTAGCACCGAGCAGAGCAGAGAAAGCGACCTCGTGCACGGTTATTGCAGCATTCTCCAGCTTTACGTTCTCCCTGAGTTTCAGAACAAGGGTCTCGGAAAAAAGCTTTTGTCGCACACTCTGCGGGAAATGCGGCGGAAGGGCTACAAGAATGCCCTGCTCTGGACGCAGGCGCAGAACGCCGCCGCACGGCGTTTCTACGAGCGTATAGGCTTTGTCAGCGACACGAAAGGGGTAGGAACGATGTTCAAAAAGCCCATAGATATTGTAAGGTATGTTATAGAGCTGTAAGAGGCTTGCAGAGGCAAGGGGCGGCAGTCCCTTGCCTCTTTTTTGACTTATGGCGGCGGCGTGTTTTCTCGGGGCTCTGCCCC
>JAZNLN010000084.1:0-2730 GCA_045579125.1 Ruminiclostridium sp. | reverse complement strand
GACAAAAGCGTGCAGCTATAATTTATTTACGGTACCGCCTCTGAACAGCGGTGCATTACTGCCCTCCGCTTTCTTTACAAGCGGCACAAACAATGCGGATACAGCAAACCCAAGCACTACACAGGCTATGCCGATAAGAGGAAGTATGTTGTTCAGCGGTACGTTATCTGCGAGGTCTGCCACGCTTTCTACCCATGCGTCCGCAATTCCTCCCGCAAAGCCTGCCGAGCAGCATACGAAAAAGTATACAATCATAGTTGCGGTTGAGAATTTATACAGAATGAACGCAAGCGGGAGAAACGGGAAAAAGAGCGGTGCTGTGCCGATAAACGCATATGCGAAAATAACCGCCTCACCTTTCAGAGCAAACATAACTGCCGCCGCAAGTAAATTTATTATAAGCGTTTTAAAGCTTATTGCCGCCATCATAAACAGCACGCCCCACGTCTGCTCTTTGTCTGCATACCTTACCGATTTGCTGAACTTTGTCTGCCCTAGATTTGCGCTAACAAGCTCGAACAGAAAAGTAAAGAGCGAAATCACTATCATAAACATTATGAAATCTCCGGGCGACTCCGATTCAAAATAACATACAATCACGGCGATTGCGGATAATACAACGGTGAATACCAGCAGGATTATTTCCTTGGCTTTGGACCAGCAGAACGTGAACGCAAGCCTCGTCGCCTTAATCATCATACCATCTCCTTTTGATTTTATATGTATAATACATGTTTCCGAGAACAACTGCCGCCGCAAACATCACAGCGCACACAATCGTAAGCACAAGCGTAGGCACTGTGTCCGTCATCAGAAGAACAACCGTCACAATCAATAACGCAATTATACCTATGGACTCAATTATTATCAGCACCTTATTCTTTATAGCCGAAAGGGGGACAAATGCTCCGAATGCTGTCATCATAAGCAAAACAAAGCATGGAAATTTTCCGACATCAAACTCCGGGTCTTTTACCGCAAATGACAGCAGGAACACCAGAATTATAACAGCAAGCATTGACGCATATACAAGAATCTGCTCGTAGCGTCTTGCAAGAATATATGTTCTCATACCATTAGGAAGCGAGCGTATGTAATTGCCGCCGTTAAGCGATGCCGCCGATTTTTCAAACAGGTTATGCCCCGACAGGAAAAAGACTATCAACATCAACGGAATTGAAAATGTAAAAATAGCTACAAGCGTGCTGACCATACCGCTTGTATCCTCCTCGCCGTCAAGCAGGAAACATGCAGAAAGCGCAATAACAACGCCTACGATAAAGCATGCGGACATCAGAAGATATAAAAGCATATGGTGAAAAAAGTTCGTTGTACCTGTCAGAATGGAATAGCTCTTTTTCATACTATCCCTCCATCTCTGCCTTTTTCAGAATGGCAACACTCAGCTGCTGGAGCGTGGGCGACTCTGCAACAACGTCAAAATTCTTCAGCATATCCGCATTCTCCGCAAGAGAACAGCCCTCAAACGTCGTTCTGTTGCCCGACAATGTCATCATGTACGGCCTTACTCTTTCCATGTCCTTGCCGTCGCCTCTGACGATTAAGTACTTTTCCTTCAGCTCCTCAACAAAGCCCTGCTCAATTATTTTTCCGTTAGCCATGAACACTGCGTAGTCCGTAACAAACTCCATATCCGCAATGTTGTGGGTTGAAAAAATGATTGAACGCTGCTCGTTTTCGGCAAGATACTGACGGAATTTTTCGCACAGCAAATCCCGCATGAGCGGGTCAAGCATGGACGCAGGCTCGTCAAGCACGAGCAGCTCGGTATTTCTCGCCATGACTGCCGCAAGATATGTCCTCATCTTGTTACCGTCCGACATCTTTATAATGGTCTTGGGTTTCTTGTCCGTACGCTTGTCTATTTTGAATTCCTCGCACAGACTGTCGAATTTTTCTGCCGAAAAATTATCAAAGCCGAGCGACATTGCCTTAACAATGTTTTTTGCTGTCCAGCCCATAGGCAGAAAGCTCGTCGCCGCACAGTATCCGATTGCGTTGCGCACATAATCATCGTCAACGTTGTCCGTTTTTCCGAAGTAATTTACACTGCCGCCGCTCTTTTTTATGATACCGCAGAGTGCGTCAATGAACGTTGTTTTTCCTGCGCCGTTTGCTCCGATAAGTGCGGTCGCAAAGCCTCTCGGAATGTCCAGGTCAATCGGACCGAGGCTGAATTTCGAATAGTTCTTCGCAAGCCCTTTTATTTCAATTATGTTTTCCATTTGTCATACCTCCGACGTCTTTAAATAAAAATCTCTTTCTTTTTTCCGTTTTTCTTTCTCGGATATTCTCTGAAACGTGAGATGTAGTCAAGATTTATTATTTCGGTCGTACCGCCGTTTGTTTTTATCTCAACCCAGTTATCAACGATGCGTGTAACGGTACCGATGTGCTCGCCGCTGATTGACGATTCCGAGCATAAAGCAATGATACATTCCTTGCCGATATATTCCTTAACCAATTCATTCATAACAGTTTATCCTTTCTGACTGACAGCGCATTCCTTTATATGAGAAACGCAGACGAGATTTATAAGATGAACAAAGCCCTTTCTGTCCGTGATTTTCAGCCATCCGCCCTCGGCGTCATTCACCGTTCCGACGACATTCGACCCGATTGATGAACGCCTGTCAACAGCTATTTCGCACTCTTTTCCGAGATAACGGCTGCAAGTCGGATCGTAGCCATGTCGTTCTGTGAGCCAAG
>JAZNLN010000083.1:0-14672 GCA_045579125.1 Ruminiclostridium sp. | reverse complement strand
CCGTGAGATTTTCCGTGCGCTGTCGCTCGAAAACAAGTACACAAAGCTCGACATTCTCGAAAGCTACCTCAACCGTATAAGCTTCGGCGGAACGGCGTACGGCATAGGCTCGGCGGCGTACCGCTATTTCGGCAAGGAGGTTTCGGAGCTGACAGTAGCCGAGAGCGCAATTCTCGCAGGTCTTATCCGTTCGCCCTCCAACTATAACCCCTATTCAAACCTCAAGCAGTCCAAGACTCGTCAGGAATACGCCCTCTCTCACATGTACGACCAGGGCTACATCTCAACTTCCGAGTACGAGGCGGCTGTTGCGGAAAAGGTACAGTTCCGCCTGCCTGTCAAGGGCGACGACTACGGATATGTAGACGAGCGCTACGACGAATGGTACGGTATTTCCGACGAAACAGAAGACGACCCTTACTACCAGAACGTTCCCTGGGAGGACATTATCTCGACAGAGGACGGAGCTTACGAGTGGAGCGAATATGAAATCACGCAGGACTGGTACACCGACGCAGCTATAAACCAGGTTGTAGAGGACCTTGCGGAGCTTTATGACATCTCCTACGAAAGCGCAAGAACAAAGTTTTACAGCGGCGGATACACGGCGTATCTGAACGTTGATATGAAATATCAGAAAATCCTCAGCGAAAAGTTCGCAGACCCTCTGACCTGCGTTTCGTTCTACGACGAAGCTGCGGAGAGCAAGGACCTGCTCCAGGCGGCGTTCGTCCTCATGGACTACCGTGGACGAGTGCTTGCGATAGCGGGCGGTCTGGGCGACAAGCCGGGCGACAACTGCTTCAACAGAGCAACGCAGGCGGTAAGCGCATGCGGCTCGTCGATAAAGCCGCTGTCGGTATACTCGCTGGCGGTTGACAGAGGAATAATAACCTACTCGACCATGCAGCGCAACCTCTCGGGTAAAATCCACGTTGACGTTGCGGGCGACGAGGAGGGCAAGTTTACGGCGACCATGGGCTACGACGAGGAGGACCAGACGGTGCGCTGGCCGCATAACTACAAGGAAACAGGCTTCGGCGACGGACTTATGTATCCGTCGTGGTATGCGGTTCAGAAATCGACGAACACAATCGCCATAAGCACTCTCCACATGATAGGCCTTCAGGAAGCGTACAACCAGCTTGTTACAAAGCTCGGCTTCTCGCACCTCAGCAGCACGAACGACGTTGCGTACTCGCCTCTCGGTCTCGGCGCATTCACAAACGGCGTTACGCTTACCGAGCTTGCGGCGGCTTATCAGATAATGGGCAACGGCGGCACCTACTACGAGCCGTACTACTATTCAAGAGTAGAGGACATAAACGGAAACATAATCCTTGAACAGAACAACGTCGGAACGCAGGCTATCTCCAAATCGTCCGCATGGGTTACGAACAGAATGATGCTCAAGGTTATAGAGGACCCGTACGGCTCGGGTATCAACGCAAAGCTTGAAAACGTTGAGGTAGTCGGAAAAACGGGTACTGCGAACGACATGTCCAACCTTGTTTTCTGCGGACTCACGCCGCAGTTCGTCGGAGCATACAGAATAGCCTACGACGACAACCACGAAATCAAGGACGCAAGCGTTGCGGGCTGGCGTACGCTCGCAAGGGTATGGCACGACGTTATGATTGACATTGTCGATACCTCGGTTGAACAGAGCTTTACCCCCGACAGCGGCACGCTCACGCTCAACTACTGCACGGAAACAGGCTTGCATGCCACATCACGCTGTCCCGAAACTGCGGTCGGCTACTACACACCCGACAATATCCCCAAGAGCTGCGACTCGAAGCACGACGGCGAATACTGGAACGAAATATTCAAGGATGTTGAACTTACAATTTACGAATAAGGACGGAATAACTATGAAAATCTACAATGTAACGGACAAGGAATTTGCACCCTACGGAAAGGTGCTCGGAGGCTACGATACGGCATGCCTGCTGAAAGCGCTTGACGAAACAACTCCGCTTCCCGAGGGCGTGGAGTATGTAATGAGCGAGGCGTCGCTCGAAAATACCTGCCTTTTCGGCCAGCTTCAGAACAACGCATACGGCGGAATGCCCATTCAGATAGGCTGGTGCAACGGACATAACACAAAGCTCAACTGCCTCGAATATCACCGTGACAGCGAGCTCAATATCGGTCTTTACGATTTTATACTCCTCGTAGCAAAGGAGGACGACATAATCGGCGGCATGCTTGACACGTCAAAGGTTATGGCGTTCAGAGCAAAGGCGGGACAGGTTGTTGAAGTATACGCAACCACTCTCCACTACGCTCCGTGCAGTGCGGCGGCGGGCGCAGGCTTCAAGGTAGCAATCGTGCTCCCCAAGGGCACCAACGGCGCAAAGCCCAATATCACAGCCATAAGCGACGAGGACAAGTTTATGACCGCATGCAACAAGTGGCTGCTCGCTCACGCTGAATCGTCCGAGGCGGCAGGCGGCGCCGTCGTAGGACTTACGGGCGAAAACACCGACATCGCAGGTCTTATATGATTTACACACTTACCGCACCCTGTCACTTCGGGCTTGAAAAAACGCTCGGCTTCGAAATCCGCCGTGCAGGCGGGGAAATTATCTCCACGACCGACGGCAGAGTGTATTTCAAGGGCGACGAAAGAGTGATAGCAAAGGCGAATGTGACCTGTTCGGTAGCCGAGAGGATAGGCATAGTGCTTGCGCAGTTTGAGGCAAAAACGTTCGACGACGTTTTCTACGGTGCACAGAAAATCAACCTTGAGGATTTCGTCGGCAGAAACGACAAATTCCCCGTAACAAAGGGACATTCGCTCAATTCAAAGCTCACAAGCATACCCGCACTCCAGCGCACGCTGAAAAAAGCCCTCGCAGTCCGTATGCAGAAGAAATACGGCGTTGAACGGCTCGCAGAAACGGGCGCAGAGTTTCCGATACATTTCCTGCTTTTCAAGGACGTTATGACGGTCATTCTCGACACGAGCGGCACAGGTCTGCACAAAAGAGGCTACCGTGCCATGTCAAACGCTGCCCCGATAAAGGAAACGCTTGCGGCGGGGCTGGTTGACCTCGCTCATATCCGCAGCACCGATACCGTTATCGACCCGTTCTGCGGCAGCGGTACTATTATAATAGAGTCCGTGTTTAAGGCGATGAATATTGCGCCGTGCCTGAACCGCACGTTCAGGGCTATGGACTGGGATTTAATTCCACGGAGCGTCTGGGAAGACGTAATGGAGGAAGCGAGAGCGGCGGTGCGTACTGACTGCGGCTTTACTGCGTTCGGCTATGACATAGACGGAGCGGCGGCAGAGCTTGCGGCGGACAACGCATGGAAAGCGGGCGTTCAGAAGCACGTCCGTATCGAAAAGCGTGCAATCGCAGATTTCGCAAAGCCGACGGAGCCGTTCGTGATGATAACAAATCCGCCGTATGCGGAGCGAATGGGCGAGAAAGAGGAGGCGGAGGAAATCTACCGCACAATGGGAAGAGTTCTTCTCCCGCTCGGCGAAAGCAGGCTGAACGTCATTACCTCGCATCCCGATTTCGAAAAGTTGTTCGGGGAAAAAGCGGCAAAAAACCGCAAGCTTTATAATGGTATGCTGATGTGCAGATTGTTCAGCTATTAAGCTGATAGGAACGCATTTTTCGACGCATTGTATAACATTCCGATATTATAACCGAATGTATATCAATCTCGAGCAATTTCCGTATGCACAAAACGTCTTGCCCGGTATACGGCGTGAGCCGTAAGATGTCAGGCAATGGGGCAGAAGTTCTGTTCTTAAATATCGGTTTTATGAACAATATCGGCAATATTTTTCGACAAATAGTAATATAGTTCGACCTTTCTGCTGCCTGTATAATAAACGATTTTGTTGCAGACTGCTCTCAAAACCGCATTTTTAGCGGTTTCGTCCAGCGCAGAATATATTTCGCAAAGCCTGCCCGCAATTCGGGCGGGCTTTTTTTGTGCGGTTTTGTATTCGTTCAGTTTTTTTTCGCACTCCGAAATCCGTGCGAGGATTTCGCTCTTTTTCCGCTTGTATTCTTCGAGCGTGTCCACACCCTCCTCATAGGCAAGCTGTATCCGTGCAAGTTTTTTTCTGTCACGTTCGAGGGTGCTGTCGGGCGGCGGGGAGGGTCTGCGGCTGACGGAAATTTTTATGCCGCCGAAATCACCGAGTATTTTCTGCTCAACCGCCGAGGTGATGGCGGGCAGGCTGACGCTGTGCGATTTTTTGCATGCGCCTCTTGCGTATCGGCAGCATTGGAGCGTAGTCCCTTTTACCGCCTGGGTCAGCGTTGCGCCGCATTCGGAGCACCGCACCAACCCCCGCAGAGCGAAATCCGCCTTGCCTTCACGTCTGTATCTTACGTTTTTTTCGTCCCTTGCTTTCAGCTTTTCCGCCGCCTCACGGAAAATCACGTCGGATATTATGGGCTCGTGCCCGCCGCTGACGACTGTATCGGTTTCGGGAGAAAAACAGGCGCCGCCCTTTTCGCTCCTCCGCCACAGTTTTCCCGTGTAAGTGGGATTTGAGAGAATGTAGCGGACGGTGCGTGTTTCGAAAGGGTTGCCTCTCGGAGTGCGGACGCCATCGCTGTTAAGCGCCGCCGCTATGGTGCGCAGTCCCGCTCCGCCGAGAAAATCGGAGTAAATTCTGCGGACATGTCCGGCGTTGGCATCGGGAACGAATATCCCCTCGGAAACCGTGTAACCGAACGGCGGAACGGAAACAATGCCGCCCCGTGAAAACTTCTCGTTCATTCCACGTCTTACTTCCTCGGCAAGATTTATCGAATAGTATTCGTCCATCGCCTCAAGCAATGCCTCGATAAGAATGGAAACGCTGTCGTCGCCGAGCTGTTCGGAAACGGATACGACCTCCACGCCGCATTCTTTCCTCAGCATGGATTTGTAGACAATGCTGTCCTCACGGCTCCGTGCAAAGCGGGAAAATTTCCACACGATAATTTTATCAAACGGTCGGGGTTTGCGCTTTGCGGCGGCTATCATCGCCATAAACGCAGGCCGTTTTTCGGCTTTTCGTCCGCTTATGCCCTCGTCGATGTAGATGTGCTCGTCGGAAACGGAGAGTTTGTTCCGTTCGGCGTAC
This sequence comes from Ruminiclostridium sp., assembly GCA_045579125.1. Classification (GTDB taxonomy): domain Bacteria; phylum Bacillota; class Clostridia; order Oscillospirales; family Ruminococcaceae; genus Ruminiclostridium_E. Next base: position 9,562 of record JAZNLN010000083.1, on the reverse strand, counting down.
AGCCGTATGTTTTTAAGCTGGCTGTCGGGGGAAAATTCAAGCTGTTCGTCGGTCGAAACCCGTATGTATGCGGCGGCTCGTGTTTTATACATTATAATATAACCTCCGTTATCGGTATATACAAATATTATGAACAAAGTTTGTGATAAATGCCAAAAATGTGTATTAGATGTTGCAAAAAATTAACAAATGTGTTATAATTTTTGAAGATAGAATGGGAGCATGCGCTATATCATAAAATATATAATCTCTCGGAGGAGAAAGTGGAACAGATAATCAGCTCAAGAATTAAATATCATCAGCCGTATCATCTGACGAATGAAACAGGCGGGAACGAGTTTGAGCGGTTCTCGCTGTCGGCGTACAATACAATGGAAATGATGCAGGACAAGGTCTTTGCGCTTTTCTGCATAACGGTTGCAAACTACGACTTTATCGACGAAGTTTTCGGGATGACGATCTGCAACGAAATGATGTCGTATCTCGAAACGCAGATTGAATGTCATCTTAACTCAATCTGCGACACCTATGTCCGTTACAGCCGTGACAGCTTTGTTGTGCTTATGAACTGCGTTGACCGTACGCAGATGCTGGCGTGGCTCGAATATTTCAACGCTCACGCTTCGCTTTGCGAGCTGTCCGAAAACAACAAGTTCAAGATTGACATATGCGGCGGCATTTTTGAAATAGGCAGGGACCGCCCCGACCTTTCGATAGAGGAAATGGCGGAGAGGGCGGCAATCGCTATCAGAAGCGCCGCAAACAACAGGGAACGCTTTGTTTTCTTCGACGAACAGATGCGTGACAAGCAGCTCAAGGAGCACGAAATCGTAAAATCCGTTCACGACGCAATCGAAAACGGCGAGTTCAAGATATATCTCCAGCCCCAGCATTATCTCCAGGACGGCGACAGAATTTTAAGCGCAGAGGCTCTTGTGCGCTGGATTAAGCCGAATGGCACGGTTATTCCGCCGTGCGAGTTTGTGCCTGTGCTCGAAAAGAACGGACTTATTGCGGAGCTCGACCGCCACGTTATGGAGCTTGCGTGCCAGTTTATCCACGACAACATCGATTCAAGCTGGTACCAGGGAATAACGATTTCGGTCAACGTGTCCAAGGTCGGACTTTTCAGCGAGGATTTCATTGATTTTTACACACGCACAAAAAACGTGTACGGCATTCCCGACGGATACATTGAAATCGAATTTACCGAAAGTGCGGTCTTTGAGGATTACGACCGTTTCAACAAGATAATGAGGGATCTCGAAAAGAACGGCTTTGTCTGCTCGCTCGACGATTTCGGCGCAGGCAGTTCGTCGCTCAATATGCTCAAGGAACTGCCCGTTGAAGTGCTTAAAATGGACAGACTTTTCTTCCTCAGCAGCGCAAACAGCAGCGACAGAAGAAACGAGGCGGTTATTGCGAGCGTTGTCGCAATGGCGAGGGGTCTTGGAATGAAGATTATTGCGGAGGGCATAGAAAACCCCGCACAGATTGATTTCCTGCGCAGGATAGGCTGCGACGTAATTCAGGGCTTTGCGTATTCAAGGCCGCTCCCGCCCGATGAGTTTATAAAGTATGTTAAGGAGTATATCCCGCTCCAGGCGAGCCGCAAGGACGCTATGGTAAAGGATGTGGCGTCGCTTAATTACAGCTATGCGACCCTGCTTGCGAGATATCACGACGCATTGCAGTACATAAACGGCATAGTTATTGAGCTTGACGTAAGCAGCGACCGTTTCGAAACGATAAGCTACCGTGACTGCCCGATGAATTTCCCGTATCTCGACGGAGTTTATTCGGAGGCTCTTGAGGAGCTTTGCAGAAAGTCGATAAGAGGCGATTACACCAGCCTTATGAAAAACATGTTCTCCATACAGGCTCTTACCGCCGCATATTACAGAGGCGACAAGCAGGTCAGCATGGAGTTCTACGCAAAGCGGTACGACAAGGAGGGCGGCATGTTCGGCGACGAAACGGCGAAATATGAGTTAAGCGCACGCTTTATCGGACAGGGCGAAAGCAGCTTCCTCGTAACGCTTTATCTTACGCATAAAAATTTGCAGACAGTATAACACAGCCGCCGTGAGCTTACGCCTCACGGCGCTTTTTTTGGGGCTCACGCTGCCGTGCTTTATCCGTCGGTCCGTGAGGCGAGCTCGTGCGGACGGCGGAAGTGAGGACATTCGGAGCGGGCAAGACGGTTTTATACAAAGCGGCGTATGCGTTTTGCAGGGAATACCGCCGTATATGTCTGCGGTTACATATCGGCGAAGACTGCCGCTATCGTGAATGTATACAAACACGAAACCGTTTTTTTGGTTATAATCACGCCCTTGACGGTAATCATTTCCGCAGTTATAATTAGATTATGGAACAGCCAAAAACACGGCTTTTTAGGCGACCTTTAAAAAACAAAAAACAAATAACAAGGAGGTCCTACCAATGAACTACGGTTATTTTAACGAAAAGGAAAAGGAATATGTCATCACCCGCCCCGACACTCCGTCGGCATGGGCAAACTACCTCGGCTCGCCCGAGTACGGCGCAATCATTTCCAATAACGCAGGCGGATACAGCTTCGTAAAGTCCGGCGCTAACGGACGTGTTATCCGCTATCGTTTCAACGGCGTTGCAACAGACCAACCCGGCCGCTATATCTATATCAGAGACAACGAGGACAACGACTACTGGTCGGCGTCGTGGTCTCCCGTGTGCAAGCCGCTCGACGAGTATAAGAGCGAATGCCGCCACGGCACGGCTTACACCGTTATTTCCTCCGAATACAAGAACATCAAGTCGGAAACGCTCTACTACGTTCCCAAGGACGCAACCTACGAGGTATGGAACGCTAAAATCACAAATAACGACACAAAGCCCCGCAAGCTCTCCGTTACGGGCTACTGCGAATTTGTAAACGACCCCAACTATGAGCAGGACCAGGTAAACCTCCAGTACACGCTCTTTATCACCCACACATATTTCAAGGGCAAGTTCATCCATCAGATGCAGAACGAAGTATACAACCCCACAAGCGGCCGCTTCCTCGGTCTTGCAGGTCAGAAGGTTGACAAGTTCTGCGGCGACAGAGATAAGTTCGTAGGCGCATACCACAGCTACGCAAACCCTGTCGGTGCGGCGGCTGACCTCGGCAACGACATCAACTACAACACAAACTCCTGCGGCGCACTCCAGTCCGATATCACTCTCGCTCCCGGCGAAACAAAGACATTCACCTACGTTCTCGGCGGTCCGAGAACCGAGCAGGAAATCAACGCACTTATCGAAAAGTACGAAAAGCCCGGCGTTGTCGAAGAAGAGCTCGCAGTCCTCAAGAATTTCTGGCACTCCAAGCTCGGAAATCTCCAGGTTCACACACCCGACGAGGATTTCAACAATATCGTAAACGTATGGAACGCTTACAACTGCTTCATAACATTCATCTGGTCAAGAGCGGCTTCGTTCCAGTACTGCGGTCTGCGCAACGGCTTCGGCTACCGTGACACGGTACAGGATATTCAGGGTATCATCCACCTTGCGCCCGAAATGGCTAAAAAGCAGATAGTATTCATGCTTTCGGCACAGGTTACAAACGGCGCAGGTCTGCCTCTCGTTAAGTACACTCACCAGGCAGGCAAGGAAAATCACCCCGACGAGAACGACGAAAACACAGCATACGCAAAGGAAACGGGACATCCCTCCTATCGTGCCGACGACGCTCTCTGGCTCTTCCCGACAATTTACAAGTACATCTCCGAAAGCGGCGACAGCGCATTCCTTGACGAGGAAATCCTCTATGCCAACGACGGCGAAAAGGGCACTGTATACGACCACTTAAAGAGAGCTATCAGCTTCTCCATGAACAACCTCGGCAACCACGGTATGCCCGCAGGTCTGCATGCTGACTGGAACGACTGTCTGCGTCTGGGCAAGAAGGGCGAGTCCACGTTCGTTGCATTCCAGCTCGTTTACGCTATAAAAATCCTCCGCACATATGCGGTTGAAAAGAACGACGCAGAATACATCAAGTACCTTGACGAAATCAAGGCAAAGCTTGACGAAATCCTCTCTGCTTGCTGGAACGAGGACAGATGGATAAGAGGCTACAAGGAAGACGGCACCGTTATCGGTCAGAGAACAGACCCCGAGGCAAACATGTGGCTCAACCCGCAGTCATGGTCCGTTATTTCGGGCTTTGCAAGCAAGGAGCAGGCTGAAAAGGCAATGGACAGCGTTGAGCGTGAGCTCAATACACCTTACGGCGCTATGGTTATGTATCCTCCCTACAAGGAGCACGGCTTTGACGGCGCACTTATGCAGTGCTTCAACGCATGCACAAAGGAAAACGCAGGTATATTCTCACAGCCGCAGGGCTGGCTCATTCTTGCCGAATCCAAGCTCGGTCACGGCAACAGAGCATATAAGTACTGGAAAGAGGCGTCCCCCGCAACCTACAACGACAAGGCAGAGCTCCGTATTCTTGAGCCGTATGTATTCGGTCAGTTCGTAGAAGGCAAGGACAGCCCGTTCGCAGGCCGTGCGCACGTTCACTGGCTTACAGGTACAGCGTCTACGGTTATGGTAGGTACGACAGAGGGTATCCTCGGTCTTAACCCCGAAACAGAGGGTCTTGTAATCGATCCGTCGATTCCGTCCGAGTGGAAGGAATACACGATGGAAAAGACGTTCAGAGGCAAGAAGCTCAACGTTACCGTCAAGAATCCCAACGGCAGCGAGCACGGCGTCAAGTCTGTAACCGTAAACGGCGAAAAGCTCGACGGAATCCTCATCAAGGACAGCATTTTAAAGGCAGAAAACGAAGTTATAATCGAAATGTAAAATCAAAAACAGCCGCCTGTGCCGTGAAAACGGTGCGGGCGGTTCCGTTTATCCTCGCTCATATCCTTTCAGCAGTCGGGACCGCCGTACTGGCTAAGTATAAAGCTTGCCAGACGGGGGTTCTTTGTGCTTATTTTTACGGGAAACTGCGTTCTTTTTTCAAATATGAACATATATTCCGCTCCTTTCTATATTCTGTTGGGAGGGAACGCTCCGCAGAGCCAGTCCCACTCGCCGTCCTTGCCCGAGCTGCACGAGGTCAGCGGGTAGCAGCAGTTTTCAAACGCCTCTTTGCACGCCTTTCTCTGCTTGCATGCTTCACGGAAAAGTGCGAGCGCCTCCTCGTCGTCGGGGTGCGTGTCAAGATACAGGTGCAGGTCGTGGGCGTAAAAGCACGCCTCCGTCAACGCCTGCATAAGCTGTTCGCAGCGAGCGCTATTTTCCATTGTAAAGCCCCCTTTCGTACTGTCCGATAGGAATGTTGAGCTCGGGGAATACTGTGCCGTTCTGAAGAGCAGCCGACGGTCCGTAAACCTTGCCGAGCTGCTGGTCGGGAACGAATGCGTATCCCGGCTTTTCTTCGTTTTTCTTGAATTTGTATTCGTTCTTCATAGCGTTTTCCTTTCTTGGTTATTCGGCGTGATCCGCATAAAATCGGGCACTCCGTAATATTATTATATGTTCTGAAAAAATAATGGTGATTTTGCTAAAGTTATTGAAAAATGTGCCGATATTATTATAAAGGCATATACCCGCTCATGCGGATAAAAATACAGAAAGGCGGTTACAGCTATGAACGGAATAAATAACAGCAATTTCTTCTCGAATATGTCGCAGATAGGCGGCAAGTCAAAAATGGCGTCAAAGGGCGCATATACCGAGCAGTTCGGCAAGGCGAAAAACGACAAGTCCGATAACATCGGAAAGGACAGATACGACACCGCCGATTTTTCTTCAATCATCGACAAGAAAATCGAAGAGCAGAACGAGATGAAGGTCGGAAAGACCAACGAAACGGAAAAGGTTGCGGGTATCAGCGAAACAGCACAGAATTATCTTGACAAGCTCAAGGAAAAATACCCCGGCATGGATTTCATAATTGCGGAGTTCTCAACCGACGCAGAGGCCGACAAGCTGCTTTCACAGGGCAAGGGCGAATACAACGTGCTCATTACCCCCGCTTTGCTTGAGCGCATGGCAACAGACACGGAAACAGCGGCAAAATACGAGGGTATAATCGAAAAGAGCGTTACGGATTTCTCTGACAACGCCGAGGAGCTCAACAGCTACAAGGAGGACGTTGCGGACAAGTACGGAGTTTCGGTTGACAGCGAGGGCAACGTGAATTACTATGCACTTCTCAAGGACGGCCTTGAAAACGAGGACGGCGAAAACCGCATAAAGGCGTCCACGATTGAGGAGCTGCTTGACAAGCTGAACGAAATCAGAGAAAAACGCAAGGCGGAGGAAGCCGAAAGAGCGGAGGACGCCGACAAGAAATCGGAGGACGAAATTCGTGCCGAGCGCAAGGAGCACGATAAGAAGCCCAATCCGTATGAATACGGCCAGTACGCAAAGCCGCCCGTAAAGGACGTCAGCGGCGAAGCGGAGGAAATGGTCGATATGACTGTATAAGAAATATCAAAGTCCTTCAATAAAATAAAATGAACCGAGCCGCAGGAGCGTAGGTCATACAGAAAGCTTTGCATGTATGAATCTGCGTAATTACGGGCTCGGTTTGTTTTTGTATGATATGATTATTACGGCGAAAAAGCAGATAATATTTATATGAAGGCAATGTGTTAAACTGTCGTAAAAATGCAACTTTGAAATAAAAAAATTGCAAAAAACTATTGAAATGCAGTTTATGATGTGGTATAATAAGGCATAGTTATTTGAAAATTGTGTATTCACAATGCGAAAGGAATGGCATAAAATGGAAAACAATAAACGTCCCGAATCTATGGCACGAATCAGCACTCCCGAGCTTGCAAACGCATTCATCGACGAGCAGATTGCGGAAATCAAGGCGCAGGTAGGCGACAAGAAGGTACTTCTCGCTCTTTCGGGCGGCGTTGATTCATCGGTTGTTGCGGCTCTTTTAATCAAAGCTATCGGCAAGCAGCTCGTATGCGTGCATGTAAACCACGGTCTTATGAGAAAGGGCGAAAGCGAGCAGGTTATTGAAGTATTCAAGAATCAGCTTGACGCAAACCTTATCTACATCGACGCAACCGACCGTTTCCTTGATTTGCTCAAGGGCGTATCCGAGCCCGAAAAGAAGCGCAAAATCATCGGCGGCGAATTCATTAAGGTATTCGACGAGGAAGCGGGAAAGCTTGAGGGTATTTCATTCCTTGCGCAGGGTACCATATATCCCGATATTCTTGAAAGCGACGGCGTAAAGGCGCACCACAACGTAGGCGGACTGCCCGAGGATATGCAGTTCGAGCTTGTTGAGCCTGTAAAGCTGCTTTATAAGGATGAGGTAAGAGTAGTAGGCAAGGCGCTGGGTCTGCCTGCATCCATGGTTGACCGCCAGCCGTTCCCCGGCCCCGGTCTTGGCGTACGCTGCCTGGGCGCTATTACCCGTGACCGTCTGCATGCTCTGCGTGAAGCAGACGCTATACTCCGTGAGGAGTTCGACAATGCAGGTCTGAACGAAAAGGTATGGCAGTATTTTATAGCTGTTCCCGATATGAAGAGCGTAGGCGTAAGAAATGACAAGAGATACGAGGGCTGGCCTGCTATTATCCGTGCGGTAAATACTACCGACGCAATGAGTGCAACCATCGAAGAAATCCCGTACGCACTTCTCCACAAAATCACCGCCCGCATAACGGCAGAGGTCGAAGGCATCAACAGAGTGCTGTATGATTTAACCCCGAAGCCTGTTGGCACTATCGAGTGGGAATAAAAATCGAGCGCTGCCTGCGGCAGAAAAAGCGAGATTTTTATTGCGCAGCGGTCAAAATTTCGGCGAGCATGAGCGAGCGGAAGAAATTTTGGGCACCGCAAGAGGGGCAAGCGTTGCTTCATGCACAACATAAAATTAACAGGACAGCAACTTTTACGATTGCTGTCCTGTTTTTTGTATATTTGATTAGAAAAGGTGTAGCCAATTTGTAGCCAGTGTAATTTACTTGAACCTTTCACATTCAGAAATGATTTTTTCAAAACGCTTATCGTCTTTAATCCACTGATTTAAATTCTGCTGTTCTATAAATTCAAGTAAATTTTCATATAAGGTACTTTGTGAATGTTTCATTCTGTTTTCTGAATTATTCTCACAAAAACATAACCAAGGAACATCATATTTTGTCTTATCGGGACGTTTCTCGCAGTTGTCAGCATATTGTAATGCTTTTTTAAGATATTCAATGGTGCTTTTTTTGTCCTCCATTTTAATGTATAGCTTAATAATTTGCAGTGCGTTTGAAAACAGTTGATGGAAACCTGAATTTTCTCCGCCAATCAAAAGAAGTAATCTATCTGCCATAAGTGATATTTCAATTTTTTGTTCATCGGAGTATTCGCCACGAATTCTTAATTCAGAAATATTATGATATAGTCCTATCATAAAATATAGAATGTTTTTCTGATATTCTTCCGTTGCTTCCTGTCCTTTTAATGTCTGTGGAAGGAGCATTTCACGGCAGGCTGGCATAAATGGAGCCTTTAGTGCTGCTTCCTTTGCTTTTTCATATTCTCCTATCGCTAAATAATTAAACACTAACAGTTGACGACAGCAACCGCCTTCGTCGAATTTTTCATCTGCATAGTGAAGTGCTTTTTTAAGCAATTCAATAGCTTCCGTAGCAGCGATTCTTCTGTCATCATTCGGGAATATTTCGCCGCTTTGAAAATATAAACTGTATAGTGACTGCGCCAAGCAATATAGCAATCGTGATTCATTCGGGAATTCCGTAAGACTTTTACGTAAAAGCTCAATGGATTCTCTTGTTTCACCATTACTATGGAAAATCCTGTTTTCTTTAAGGATAGCCTTTATTCGTTCTTCTTTTCGTGCGGTATCAAATCCTATTATTTCATCAATACTTATATCGAAATAGCTCGCAATAGTCGGCAGCAGTGTTATATCAGGATAAGTCGTACCATTCTCCCAGCGGCTCACAGCCTGTGCCGATACACCGAGAATATCCGCAAGCTGTTCCTGCGTCAGCTCACGATTTGTTCTGTGTTTTTTAAGGTTTTCACCAAGTTTAAGCATAGTATTATCCTCCGTATGTTTATTGGAGCTCCTGTTATAATAATACCCGATTTCTCTTGATTTGTCCACAGCGTATTTGTTGAGAAAAACTTAACCAAAGTGAGAGCTTTTTTTCATAATTTCCTTGCTTTTGGAATATTTCCTCGAGCATTCTGTGCCCTTATCAGATTATCCACATAATTACCCTCAACAATCCTCTCATAAGCCTTCGCCAGCTCCTTAACACGCTGTAACTGTGCTTGTACCGATTGAGTATCCTTATTCTGTGCTTGCAGTTCTCGGATAGTACGTTGCAGCTTCTGTGCTTTGGTGTAAACACTTTCGCTGGATGTGAACGAAAATTCGCTTATAGTTTTGAGCTGTTCGGCAAGATATTTGATGTTCTCATCGTTGTAGTAGCTGTAAATCTTCTTCGGGTAAATCTTTCGGGGAGTAAGCCTGAACTGCTTGACCGCAACGGTCGTTTCAAGAACTGAAACATAGATTTTTCTG
>JAZNLN010000082.1:0-19975 GCA_045579125.1 Ruminiclostridium sp. | reverse complement strand
GTCTGTTTTATTTCTGTTCTTTTTCATAACTATTTCATCAAATTATCATAAAAGAGGTGTAGTATATGGTTGTGAACAAAAGAAAGGGCATCAGACGCCCGACCGCAGAAATGCGGTATAGACATGCTTTCCCCTATCTCATATATTTCATTTCATCTCCTCATGCAGTAAAACCCTCGTGGAAACACGGGGGTTTTACTCTTTTTTGTCATGCTGTAATTTTAGTCGTTGTAGATTTCGTATGTGATTTTCATTGTCTGCAATTCTGTTTTGGTTACGACATAATCGAGATTATTTATTGTTGCCAGGTATCCCGAAACAACAGCGTAGCTTACGTTGTTTGTGTTTGCGGCGAGTATGTACGGATAGCTTGTGTCGCAGTCGTACAGAAAACGGATACATTGATTAGGAGGCACCGTTAGGGGAACGACCGTTTCTCCGTCGCAGCAGTAGTTGAAGGTCGACATAGACATTGCGGCAAATCCGCCCGCAAAGCGGGAAATGCACATCGGCTCGCTGCCTGTCAGCTGAATGCTGTTGTATATATGTCCGCTTGACGAGCTTATCTTGTCGATGTAGGCGCTGCTTTGGCGCTTGAGGTACAGGTCGCCGCCGTCAAGCATAATATCCGAAGACGTTTCGTAATCGTACTCGGTTGTGAGAGTAAACTGACGTGAAATTTCAAGCGTAATCGGGTCGATTATGGTGAACTTGTAGTTCTTTGACGCAGTCTTATACATAAGGATAATCTGTCCGTCATCGGTTGTTCCGAAATTATTTGACGATGCAGCGTCGGCAAATACCGCAGTTTTTATCAGCGTATTCTGAGCGGTGCCGTTTCCGATTTGCGTAGTCAGATTTATTCCCGCAGGGTTTGCGCACGAAATCTTGCTGATTGTTGCGGCGCCGTTTTTCACGCCCATATAAAGGAAGATGTTTTCCTCAAACCGACCGAGGCAGGTCGTATTCGCCTCCGTATATTCGCACGGACAAAACGTCTTTATAAATACGGGAGCGGAGTTGAAATTGTTGAAATTATAGATGTCGTCAACAGCACGGCCGCTTGCCTCTTTTGCGTTCCAGCCTGTGTTTCCGCCCTTTACGCTCGTAAGCGTTATCGCACGGAAGCTGCCGTTCGCTCTGTCTGTCGAAAAGTCCCACACATGACGATAACCGCCCGCTATGGGTCCGCTCTCGTTTTCGTTGTAGGTGCCTCTGTTTTTTGCGGTGCCGCTGTATGCGTTGCCTGCGTGAGCAAGCTCAAAGCAGTCCTCGGGCGGCAGAATGGTGTTCGCCGTTTCGGGCAGCTCGCTCTGCCACAGGATTATTCCGCCGAGCGCACGCTGCGCAAGGGGTGTGATACGGTTATAGACGGCATCCAGGTTGTTTGACGAGGCGAAGAAATATCTGCACTTGGGATTGAGCAGATTTGCGACGGCGTTTGTGACCATATTTTCGTCCTTGTAGCACGCCTGCTCCTTGCCAGTTGCGGCGTCAAAAAGCTGTATTTTTGATTTTCCTTTTAACATTTTTGTTCCTTTCTCATGTTGCTTTAATCGGTAGTTACCAGCTCTGTAAAGCTTTCGATTCTGCCTCCGCCGAATGCTCTTTTAAGGTTTCCGATGTCCTCAAAATAAGACAGTGTTATGTCGCCGACTGTGTCGGAGAAATCATCAAATTCCGCAATAATCGTGCAGTTTTCGTCAAATTCAAGCGACAGCGGCGAGAGCGTGAGCTCCTCCGTTCCGTCGGAATACATCAGACGGAAAGCACCGAGGCAGTCGTTGATGTTTTCGCTGGACACTGCGTTTGTAAAGATTATGATTACCTTTTTTAAATCCGCAGAGGAAGCGTATATCCTGTACGGCATGGAAACGCTCGCGCTGAACGGTGCGTTTATTTTGTTCATGCCCGGCGCAAGCCCGCTCACGCTGTCGGAAAGCGCTATCGTATTGCAATCGGGAACGACTGCGGAGAAATCGCCTTCGCCGAAAGCGGGAACGACGGCAAAATCCGCAATGCTGAACAGGTCGAATCTCTGTGCGGCGGTGTAGTCGGGTCGGCTCTTTATTTCTGCGGCGTTCATGTACTGTCCCGAAACGGTCAGCACGCCCTGATACTTTTCGAGCACGACATATCCTGCCGATGTTTCGCCCCATATCGTGACCGCATTCTGTCCCTGATGTATTTTTTCGAGGATGTTGTGCAGGCATATAGTCTGCGGCTCGTTAGCATGCAAAGTCTGCAAGGGCAGAGGATTAAGATATTCGCCGTTCAGGTCGCAGGTCAGCGTTACCGTGCAGTCCTGCGGAGCGGTGAGTATAAGCTGTGCGTTCAGAAGTGCCGTTTTCGGCTCCTTTGAATCCACGTCCATCGCAAGCAGCAGCGTTTTTATACCCGTCTCCATTTTCCTTGCCGTAGTATTGCGGACGGAGAAATTGACGACCGCAAGGTTTGAGTACATTTCCTCCTGTTCCTTTTTTTCGTTGTGAGAGTCGTAGTCGTCAACAGGATTTTTCGAGCGTGAAAACAGCTCGGCGCTCAGTCCTCCGTCAAATTTGTAGTTGATTTCGCTGATAATAATCGGAAAGACCGAGTTGTCGACGTCGTTCTGAACGAGCATTATGTCGCCCGCCTCAAGATACGGCAGACCCTGCATTTCAATCTCTGCGCCGTAGTAGGAAAATCCGCCCCATGTGTAATACAGGCGGTCGGCGATAATCTGCGTGCCGAACGGGTTTTCCTGCTTGTAGGTGGTGAGCTTTGTGCCGTCGCCCGAAGAATAGGTTGTCAGCTCGTCGGCGACAAGGTTTATCTGACGTATCTCAAATGCGTCCTCTTTGATTGAAATGTCAAGGTAGTTATTCCGCCGCAGAGTTTCTCCGCAGTTTTCGCATTTCTTTATTTTCAGCACATTGTCACGGCTGAATTTCGCCATGCCGCCGTGAGCGCCCGCAATCCAGCCGATTATTTCCCTGTATGTGCAGTCGGCGGGGATAGAGCCGCAGGTATAGTCCATGCACTGTATATCATGCACGAGGTTAAGCCGCTGACAGAGGTCGTCGATGACCGCCTGCATTGTCTGCGGGTAAACGAGGTCGGTTTTGTACTCGCTGTCAAGCTGGTACATTTTATCGTAGCAGGTTATGCTGTATCTGTTTCTGCGGCGGTATCGTCTTGCGATGTAGAACGTGCCGAGAAGAAGGCGCTCACCGCATTCGCCGAACATGACGTAGGGCTTTACTACCGACGAGAGGGGGATATATCGGTCGGTCAGAATTTCCATATGGAAACGGTTTGAGCAGGTCGTTCCGAACGCCATTTCGTCAGGGTGCACAACGTCGTCAAACTCAAACGACACAATATCCTCGTTTCGGAACACAAGCTCCCCGACCTCAATTTCACAGCTTATTTCTCTGCCGTTCGCAGTGGCGAGGCGTTTATATTCCTCCGAAACACTAATCATTCAATCCCTACCTTTCTTCAAGAACCAGCTTTACCGCCTTGAAAGCATACTCCCCGCCGTGTCGGTACGCTATCTCGCTGGGCTGTTCCTTCAGATGAAAATAACGCTGTATTTCGCCGAAGGTCGGGCTGTAAAACGTGACGGGGAAGAATACGGGCTCGGTTGCTGCGTAGATTTTCTGCGCCTCCTCGGCGGTAAGCTGACCGAGATACACGGTGAGGGTATATTTTCGGTTTACCATGTCGATAAGCATATCGCCGTTTGCGTTGTATTCGGTTTTGGTCTTCCTCGTTTCACGGTCAGCCTTGTAGTTTATGACCTTCGGAACTGCCATATCTCCGAAATATAATTCCATATATCATTTCCTTTCCTTTTCGGCGTTACTGCCTTATTATGCGGGTGTTGAGCTGTCTTGAAAGCTCGTCGGTGGCTCTTCCGACTGCCTTTGCTACTCGGTATCCGTCAAGCTCCACGGAGAGATTTATGTTCTGCGGAGCGGGGGTCGGATTTGACACCTCTACCTTGTTTTCGACCGTAACTGCGGATTGTCCTGCCGCCGCAAGACCTGCTATTCCCTCGGCTCCTCCGAGATTTCGCAGAGCCTCGTTTTCGCTCGCAGTCAGCACCGCCTCTCCCTTGTGGAGCAGGGCGGGGTAGTCGTCGTAGGGAATATAGTCCTTGCCCGAACGGAGCTTGAACGCTGATTTCAGAGCGGAGCCGATGGTTTTTACGGTTGAAACTACTCCGCTGCTTCCCGACGACGTCCTTGCCGAACCTGTTGTCAGAGAAACCGCATTCGCCGCAGACGCCGCTGCAATGTAAGAGTGGAGAGCGGAAGTAAGCGAGTGCACGCTTGAAATCATACCTGTAATTTTGGTCAGGCTTAATTCGTTAAGTTTGTCGAGCATCTGTGAAACGCCCGTGGTGTTGACCGCACAGAGTCTTGAAATCTCCGCTCCCGCCGAGCCTATTGACGCCGCAAGAGAGCCCATTGCTCCGGCCGCAGACATTCCTCCGCTCGTCATTGCGGCGCACATTGCGGACGCACTTGCGGAGGCGGAGGAGAATGCGCTTGAAATTGCGGCGCCCATAACCTTTGCCATTGCGGTTGTAACGGTCGAAACGACCGTCATTCCTGCGGTAATCGTGGTGCGGAGTATTGCCATTTCGGCGGCCGCAGAGGATGTGTCGAGCTTTACGCCGAATACTATCTGACCGTCAGCCATTTTTATCATTCCTTTCCTTATTGCCGACGGCGGGGAAAAGCGAGTCGAAGAGCCGCTGTATTCCTGCGCCGTAGCTGTTGTCGTTTATATCGTAAATCGCCTTGAGCCGTGTCAGCTCGGCGGCGTATTTCGGATTGTCCGTCGGTATTTCCTCCGAGCGGATTTTCATTATTTCGCAAAGTCTTGTGTTTTCGGGGAGGTTTCCGAGCAGCTGTATAAACTGCCGCCAGCTTATTTTTTCTCCGTCCCTTGCGAGGTCAATACCGTAGCTTTGAAGAAAAGCGGCATATATTCTGCCGCCGTCCTTTTCGAAAGATATTATTTTTCTGCTTTTCTTTTTTCCGCCGTCCGCAAGAGAGTCGAAAACGTTTTCGAGGAGCATTGCACGCTCTCTTTCCGAAAGTCCTGATGCGGATATGTAAGACAGCGGCGAAAGGAGAATTTTAAGAGCAAACCGACATCTCGGCGCATACCTTATCGTTTCGTCGGACATAAGCTCCGCCGCCGCAAGCACTCGTCGGAAGACGGGGCGGAGTCGGTATACCGTTCCGCCGAACTCTATCCTCTCCGCCGTTTTTTTAGTTATTTCCGTCAGCTTCATCTGTAAAGCCCCGCCTGTCTGCGTTCGAATTTAAGGAGCTTTCTGTTTATTTTTCCGTACAGTTTTTTCAATACGAACGGCACGAAATATATCGCAAGTCTGTCGGTGCGGCTCTGGTAGTAACGGAATATTTTTTCGGCAGACTCCTTTCCGAAAATATCCGAAACCATTGACGCAAATGCTGTTCCGAGGAGTTCTCCGTCGCCAAGCTCTGCGGCGGATGAAAGTGTTTCAAGCCCCTTGCCCATAGCCTCTGCCGTCTTCAGCAAATCAAGCGTGAGCACAATTCTTTCTCTGCCGAGCGCAAGCCTGATTTTTATTTTCTTCGGCTTTGGCAGTCTGAATCCGAAAATCATTTTACCGCCTTCCTTTCATTTATTCCTGCTGTGCTGTTTCTTCTCCGCCGTTGTCGGCTGTGCCGCCGTCGGGTGTGTTTTCATCTGTGTTGTTATCGGGTGTGCTTTCTTCTTCGCCGTTGTCAGGCGTAATTTCTTCGCCGTCAATGATAACGGTCGGAGCGCCGTTGCCCGAAATTTCAAGGGATACGCCCGCAGGCTCGTCTGCGTCGCCGCCTGTTTCCGTAATCTTCGTAAGCGTTACGTTCCAGAGGACGGTTGTGTCGCCCTTGGTCATTTTAAGCTGGGTCTTTCTTGCTTCGCCTATGCCGAATAAAACCTCGGGGGAGAAGATGTATCTGATTACAGGGTCGTCGTTCATGTAGTCGCCTGTGAAAGTAACTGTGTAGGCAAGGCCTGTTACTTCGTTTGAGGAGAAGCCGCCGTCGGCAAGGTATGCCGCCTTGTACTTGCTTTCGCCGAGCGACTGCGAAACGTTCTTGAACGCACGTCCGAGGTCGGACCATACCGCCTCGCCGTTTTCTTCTCCTGTTTTCAGCATTGCCTTAATACTGCTGTTAAGCTTAATCATTGTTGTTGCTCCTTTCGGTGTAATAGTCGGTTTTTATTAAAATGCTGTAAATGTAGCAGCCGTTTGCCGAGTCAACAAAAATCGGCATTGACGAGCTGCAGCTGACAGCGCCGTCGGGCTGCACGCCCTTTGCGATAAATCCCGCCACGCTGTCAAGCGCCTGCATTGCGGCGGTCTGCGAGCTGTTCTTGGCGAGGAGCTGTATCTCCTCACGGATAATTCTGCCGCCGTCAAGGAAATCTCTTTCGGTTTCTGCGGTTATTATTTCGGCAGAAATGCCGTTTCCGAGCGGCAGCGCTCCGAGCCTTATCTTGTCGTACAGCTTTACGTTCGCTTCAATCAGTTCTATAAGGTCAAGTATTCTTTGTGTCATTTCAGCTCCATTTCATTTTCCCTGCGGCAAGCTTTCGCCACTTTTCACGATTTGCCGCAGCCGCCTTATGCGCCCACATAAGCGACGCATTCGGGTTTACCGCAGTCTGCGGTACTCCTGTGTAATACACACGTCTTGCGTACGGTGCGCTCCACACAAGCTCTCCGTCGGCGAGCCGTGAGGCGGCACTGCTGGCACGCAGTCTGCCCGTATTCACACGACAGAGCCGATTGCAGTCGGCGAGCGCCTGTCGGGAAAGTTCAATCTGCGCCTGGGCTCCCCTTGACCTGATTTTCTCGGCAAGGAGATTGAAGTTTATGTCGATTTTAACGTTATTCATAGCGCTTACAGCAGGGATATGCGGTAGAAAACGGGCTCCTTCGCCATGCCGCATTTTACCCCCGCAACCTCGTACTCCTTTCCTTCGAAAACTATTTTCTGCCCCGCCTCAAAGCGTACGCCGTGAGGCAGAGACATGCGGCAATCGTAGTAAAGTGCTCCGCCCTTTCTGCGCTCGGTCCCTTTGCTGTCGGACGAAAATCCCTCGTCAAGGTCGATACGGATTCTTGAAAGCCTGGTTTCGTTGTAGCTGTCCGCCGCCGTGCCTTTTTCGGAGAGTGTTTTGAGGACTGCGCTGTGGGGCAGGAGTGAGGGAAGTATGTGCATTATTTCACCTCCGCACAGATAGAAATAAGTCCGTTCGTCACGAGCAGCATTCTTGCAATCGGACATATCCCGACGCCTGTGTTTTCTTTTTCGTTCATCGTGTAGGCGTATTCGCCGATTTCTACACGGCTGTACCGCTCGGTGTCGAAATCCGTACGCATGACGTACTGTTCGCACTGGGCGTACACCGCCCTTTTCAGCATCTCTTTTTTTCTTTCTCCGAGAGCCGCCGAATTGCTGCAAAGTCCGTCAGTAACCGTGTCGATAAGAACAAACGCACGGTCGAGCGCACGCTGTATCACGGCAGTCTCGGTGCATTTTTCAAAGCCCGTGGCGTTATATTCGTCGGCGGTTACGACAATTCTTTCTTCGTTCATTTTGTCACCTCTTTTTTAAAGCATGTGCGGCAGAACATCTGCCGCACACACCGTAACGGGTTTATTCTTCTACGCACACTGCGATAGCCTCTGCCGCATTTTCGGGGAGGAAGAGGTCGTGATACTTGCGGTAGTCAATATCCCATGCGTCGGCAAACTGGTTTGCTTCGGGGGAGATAATCTTGACGTTGTCTGTCTTGGATACCGCAACAGGCGCATTCTTGGGGCAGATAATCCAGTTGATGCCGACCGCCGTATCCGTGGGAGCAAAGCCGCCGTCGGTTTCGCCGTCGCCGCCCGAGAGGAATGTGTATTCCGTCTTCATTCTTGCGCTCGGAACGGGGATAAGCTTTGCTCCGTTTACGGACTTAACCTCTACGGAAAGCTCGCCCTGCTCAAAGCATGCGGCGTCGATAGTCTTCTGGATTTCGCCCGACTGCATGAGCAGGTCGTAGACAGGGCGGGACATAACAACCATAAGCTCACATTCGCCGCCTGTAAGGTCGTTTATTTCGGAAAGCTGACCCATGAGAGTTGAATAAACGCTTGCGGCGTCGGGAGTGTATTCAAGCTTGTTTTCTGCGAGGGACGCAAGCTTTGAATAGCGGTATGCGTCGATTTCGGGGATAACCCTTGTTCTCTGGAATTCGCTGATTACATTTGCCGCCGTCATTCCGAACGCAGTTTCGTCAACGTCCATTGCGTCAAGTCTGAAGCGTCTGCCTCTGTCCTGCGTCATTGTCATAGTTTCGTAGCCGAAGGTTACTGCGCCCGATGTGTAGCCTGTGTCACGGTCGTATGCGCCGAGACCCTGGAGCGACATCTTCGGCATCTTGATTTCCTTGCCGCCGTTATAGATTACCTGTGTGCAGTTTTCTTCCATCCAGCCGGATGTTGCGCCTGCTGTAATCTGCTTGTCGAGCTCCTGCTGAAATATGCTTGCGTAGGATGAAATTGTGTTTGCCATTTTTCTGTTTCCTTTCTTTTGTTACACATTTTTCCGCTTATTTTCTGCGGAAAATCTTTTTGATTTCGCCGAACTTGTCGGACTTTTCTTCTGTTGCCGCCGAGAATACGGGCAGCTTTGCGGCAGCGTCAAGCTGCGCCTTTAAAGCCTTGTTTTCTTCCTCAAGCGCCGCAAGGGAAACGTCTTTTCCCTCAAGCTCCTTGTAAAGGCTTTCGATTTTTGCGGTAAGCTCTTCGATTACCGCCTCTGCATCTTCTGCGGGAGCGGCGTTCTCGTCGAGCGCCTCCGCCTCGGGTATGCCGAGCTTTTCAAGTTCTTCCATTCTTCCTCCTTTCCGCCTGCGGTTATATTCCGTATATTTCCGCCATGGCTTTTTCCTTATCAATAAGCCCCGCATTATACAGCTTTAAAGTTGTATCAATTACGGTGTTATTGTCCTTTGAAATGCTGTCGGAGAAGATAACCTCCGCAGTCACGTCCTCGGGCGGTATTTCCCCGAGCGACATTCCCAGCATTGCGATATTTTCCGCAAGCGTTATAAGACCTTCACGGAGGAGCTGTTGCTGTGCGGTTTTGGTGCGGTGCGTCTTATCGTTGCGGCTTATTACCTCCGCCGCAGTCTTTGCCGTGTCGCTGTGATAGGACAGCGTACCCTGTGAAAGTCCTGTCTGCATACACAGCAGGTCAAGCAGAGTTTCGAGCGCCTCCTTGTGCTCGGTTACACGAAGCTCCGTCGAGTTGTCGGTTATTTTCAGCTCCTCGTTGTCGTCGGCTGAAAACGCCTGATACACCTCGTCGCTGCTGTCAAAATATCTCCGCAGTTTTCCGTTGTCGTCGTACTCGCCCCTTATCGCAGATACGGGCACAATGATACGTTTCTTTCCGAGGACGAACTCACGTTCGAGACTGTCGAATACAATGTCGAGGCTTTTGAGCGTGTCAACCGCTCCCGCAAACACCGACTCTCCGAGGACACTCCCTCCGATTGTCCTGAAATATGTAAACAAGGGCTTTCGGATATTTCTGATTTCCGTCCTTGCCTGCAGCTCGGGGTACATTTCTCCGAGAGGTATTTCCTTCCATGAGGAAGAGGTGTTTTCGTAGAGAGTGTTTGTTATTATGTATCCGTCGTCGGTGCGCTCGTGCTGTTCAAGCAGGGCGTATTCCTTTCCGTCCCTGCACATACGGCTTACGATTATTCCGCCGTACACTCCGCCCGAGTCATAGTCGGTAGGGATAAAGCAGTCTCCTCCGATGTAGTTAAGTTTCACTCTGCCGCCGTCAACGTAGGTTTTGATAACGCCGCTGCCGAGGGCGAAGGTTTTTTCGAGGAACTGCGGGAAGCAGTCCCAGAAGCTGTTTTGCTGGAGCACATCGGCAACGTAGGCGGTTGTTTTTTCTCCGCCGCAGGCGATTTCCGCCTGCTGTGAAAAGCAGAGTGCGGATAGCTGTCTGCAAAGCGACTTCGCCGCACCGAGAGAATTAAGTCGGCGTGAGCCGCCGTCAAGACCGCCCTTTCGTGCGTAGCGCCAGTCGCCTCCGCCCTCGTAGATTTCCCGCCAGTATGCTGTCTGCGAGAAAAGATGCTCGTAGGCGTCGTCGGAAATGGGTATGTCCTTTCGTTTGCCGCCTGTCGCAAAAGGCAGCGAAAAAAATTTCATATTCGGTTCTCCTTTCATGTTATCTGATTTTTTCACGCCGCAGGAAAAGCTCTTTTTCAAATCGTTCGATTGTGTACTCAAACGAGTCGAGCGAGTCGATATTCGACGTTCCGTTGTCCAGCCGCACGTCGCAGTTTGGCTTGCTTTCGTCCCACACGGCGGTTTCTATGGCGTCTATCAGATGAGTGCATTTCGAGCTTATGAAAATTCTCCCCGACGAAATGAGGCGTCCGAGCATGTTTATCCGTGTGTTCACAGGTCTTTTCAGCGCATTTTTAACCTCAACGTTTACCGCACTGCGAAAGCTTTTCACAAGCAGCTGTTCGGCGCTGTCGCAGTAAGCGGCGGATATGGGATATTCCTGCCGCCATTTTTCAATCTGCGTGCGGAATGCCTCTATGAGGTGTTCTGCGGACTTGTTGCGGCTGTCGTAGTACTCGTCAAGGACGTACACCTCACGGAAACCCTTGGTAAACCCTGTCAGGGTAAACACGCTTGCGCTCTTGTTTCCGCCGTAGTCCACGCCCGCAACAACCGTGACGGGAGGGCTGTGCCCGAGCCTTGTCTGCATGGCTTTTGCGCCGAGGATGAGGTTTTTCGGTATGTCGGGGTATATGCGCCCCTCAGCCGCTACCCACAGTCCCTTGATGAATCTGTCGTAGTACATTCCCTTGTATTCCTTTTTCAGACTTTCGACATACTCCCTGTCGAGGAAGATGTTGTCGTCAAGCGTGAAGCGTAAATCCAGCAGGTCAAGCGACTTGTTGTCGAGATAGTTTTTCTTCAGCCAGTGATTCGGGTGGTCGGGATTTGTTGTGGCGAACAGCTTTGCGCCGTGCTTTGACAGCCTTGACATGAGCATAATAAAGAAGTCCTCGTCGAAAAGACTGAGCTCGTCGCAGTATGCACCGTCAAGCGTGAGCCCTCTTATTTTGCTTTCGCTTCTGACGTCGCCCACGCCCTCAAGATAAATTCTCCGCCCGAAGAACATCGCCTCCTTCGAGCTGGTTGAGAACTCAAAATTCGAGTCGCCGAATATTTCCTGAAAGGGAATGAGCACGTTTCTTTTCAGCGTGGACAGAGTTTTGCCCGCCATAAGGAACGTACAGTCCTGCGGCTTTGAGGCAACCCAGAATCCCCACAGAATGAGAGAAACATACGTTTTTCCCGAACGTACGCTCCCCTCAAGGATATTTATTCGTTTCAGCCCGCCCGATTTCAGCAGAGCAAGACATTCGTTCTGCTTTTCGGAGAGTATGCTGTTTTCGCTATTCAGTTGTATCACCCCCAATCTGCCCTACGGCGCTTATTATAGCGGAAAGCGTAGGATTTTCGGGAGCGTCCTCCGTGCTTTCGATTTTTTCGAACACCAGCTTGTAAATTCGTGCCAGCTTTTCGAGGTCCTTTTCCGCCAGAGCGTCGATAAGCTCACGGTCGGTCAGCTTTTCGAGAAACAGCTCCCCGAAAACAAACAGACGTTCCTTGTTCGCCTCGTAAAATTCGGCGGCGGATTGGTATGCCGTTTTCTTTTTCATCTGCAACCCCTCCTTTTCTTTCCGTGCTTTAACTATATCACGAGCGGACAGTGCAATACAATGAACGATTTACAGGGGATTTTTATGTATATTTGCGGCGGATTTGTCAAATGCTATCAGAAAAAGAAAAGGAAAATGCTTATGAACAAAACCAAAAATCTGCTCCGTGAGTGCGGAAAGCTTGGCATGCTTTTTGCATTCGGGGGGCTTATTTACTGCATAATCGAGATACTCTACAAGGGCGACACGCATTGGTCCATGCTGGTAACGGGCGGTATTGCATTTGTACTTGTCGGAGGACTGAACAGCTATCTTGACGGGGAAATCCCCCTCCTTTTGCAGATGACGGTAAGCTCGGTCATAATAACCATGCTTGAATATGTCTGCGGCTGTATCGTTAATCTGCATTTCGGGCTTAACGTGTGGGATTACAGCGGACTGCCGTTTAACATCAACGGACAGATTTGCCTGCTGTTTGTTTTTCTGTGGTTTCTTATGGCGGTGCCTGCGATATTTCTTGACGACTATCTGCGTACGGCGCTTTTCGGCGAGCCACGGCATAAATACACTCTTATTCATTTCCCGAAAAACGAGGAGGATTTGCGGGAAAGCGGACCGGACGCAGGTCTGTGAGAAATAAAAAAGCACCCCGAATGAACGTGCAGTTCATTCGGGGTGTTGCGTATTATGTAATTTTTACAGCGGAGCGCCGCAGTTCGGACAGTTGTCCGAGGCAGTGTCCGACGAGGAGCCGCAGTAGCGGCAGGTTTTTGACGCCGCCTTTGGAGCGGTCGCTGTTTTCGGAGCGCTTGCCGTGCTCGTTGAGTAGGAGGCAGGCTTCTGCTCGTCGTTGCGGAGCTTGTATTTTGTTTCGTTGCTCTGCGGAGTAACCTGACTTTCGAGGGATTTCGAGGCAGTGTTTATCGCCTGTGTGAACAGGCTTCTTGCCTTAGATTTTATCCTCTGCTTTATATATGTAATAAAGCCGTAAGCGGCGAGCGCAAAGCCAAGCCACATCAGCACCGTAAGCACGGTTGACGAAAAGTCGATATTCAGAGCCTTGTCAATCTCCGCCGTGTAGTTGCCCGCAATGATAGCGGCAATGGCGAGAATAAGACCGAAGCCTATCTGAAACTTTTTCCGGGAGGAGTAGGTAAATATCGCCATTATGCCTCAACCTCCGCAGTTTCTGCGTCGTCCTTCTCTGTGGCTGTGCCGTTTATTTCAGCTTCCCATTCGTCGAACATTTCCATTACCTTATCGTATGTTTCGTAGCATACGTCGGGGAGCTTCTTGCTTGAATTGAATAAGCCCTCGGCTTCGCCAAAGCCCTTTTCGAAAGCGTTCTTCAGAGTGTCGAACATGCTGTTGTCGTCGCCTGCGAGAGAGCGGGCGAAATCGTAAATGCGTGTAGCGACAGAGTCTGCGCTCCAGTAGTCAGCGTCCTCCTTGGTCTGCTCAAAGGAGTTTTCGCTGAGTATCTTTTTGAGCTCGTCCTCAAGGAAGAAGCTGTTGCTCTTCGATGTTGCCTGACCCGAAATGAGCTTGGAAACCATGTCCTGAAGAAGCTGGTTCTTGAGCTGCTTTGTATTTTTTCCTACATATATATTGTCGGTCTTTGCGGTTTTGTTTTCGGGGGCTGTTTCCTCGGTCTTTCCGTTGGTGTTTTTCTTTCCCGTAGATTTTGCGGTTTCCTCGCCGTCGGAAATAGCGTTCGAGTTGTTGTTTGTGACCGTTGCCTTTGTGTAGGCGGGAGTAAAGGCTACGTCGGATTTCACGAACTTATCGGTGTTGTCGGCGGCAAGTGTGCTGTCTTTCTTTTCGGCAGCCTGCGCAGTTGTCTTGGGGGCAGTTGCGGCAGTCATAGCCGATGTTTCGGCAATTTTTCCTATGTTCATAACATCATTCCTTTCATTTTCGCATATAAGGCAGAAACGCTGCACGCTTCTACACCTACTCATATATTATATCGGCAGAAAAAATTATAACTTTAATTTTTTTTAAAAATTTTTTTAAAAAACTATTGACAAATTGCGCACAAGTGGTTATACTGTATATATAACACATAAACACCTTTGCTTTTTGTTAAAATGTATTGACAAATGCAATTTACACGTGTATAATAAAGAGGTAAATTGTTTTTACCTTTTGAAATATGGAAGGAGATATTTATGGGACTTAAAGTTGAGCACCTTGTAAAGAAATACGGTTCCTTTACTGCGGTACAGGACCTGGATTTTGAAATCAGCAAGCCCGGAGTATTTGCGCTCCTGGGAACAAACGGTGCGGGAAAGACAACGGCAATCCGTTCAATCCTCGGCATGCTTTCCAAGGAGGGCGGCGAGGTAACATGGAACGGCAAGCCTCTTGACGTAACTAACGAAAAAATCGGCTATCTCGCCGAGGAGAGAGGTCTGTACCCCAAGTACAACATACTTGAACAGATGTACTATTTCGCTTCTCTCAAGAACATGAAGCGTGCGGACGCAACAAAGGCGATAGACTACTGGTTTAACCGCCTTGAAATCAACGAGTACAAAACAAAGAGAGCGGAGCAGCTTTCAAAGGGCAACCAGCAGAAGGTACAGCTTGCGGCGGCGCTTATATGCAGCCCCGAGCTCCTCGTGCTTGACGAGCCGTTAAGCGGTCTTGACCCGGTAAACTCCGACCTTTTCAAGAGCGTAATCCGTGAGCAGATAGGCAGAAATATCTACATAATCATGTCCAGCCATCAGATGAGCACAATTGAGGAGTTCTGCTCGGACCTCGTTATGCTCCACAAGGGACAGGTTGTTCTCAAGGGCGACCTCAACGAAATCAAAAAGGGCTACGGCAGAGTAAATCTGACCGTAAAGGCAGACAAGGACTTTATGCCGCTGGCGGAGGAATGCGGACTTGCCGTTACAAATCAGACTCCCAATGGCACAAGCTTCCATGTAAGCAAGGAAGAGGACGCACACATATTCCTGCGTAAAATGATAGCGGCGGAAATTCCCGTTGTAAAATTTGAGCTGCGTGAGCCCACTCTTCACGAAATCTTTGTAGAAAAGGCAGGAGGTAGTATAGATGAAAACTAAAGGCTGGAAAAACGTATTCGGCTTTACCTTTATTCAGACGGTAAAAGCCCGCTCGTTCATTGTCAGCACGATTGTAATGAGCGTTATCATTCTCGTTATGTCTGCGGGCATCAATCTTCTTCCCGGACTGCTTTCCGACAGCGATTCGTCGGACATTTCCGATGCACCCGGCTCTGCTGTTGCGGGAAGCGCTATAAGCCATGTTTATGTTCTTGACGAAACAGGCATTGAGGGCGGCGTGGACTTCTCTTCGCTTGAGGCTCTCGGCTACAAATTCGAAAACATTACAAGCGATATGCTTGACGCAAAAATCGCCGAGGTAAACGGCGCTTCGACAAGCGTTGCGCTTCTGGAAATGATGGCGGGCGAGGGTGCGTACAGCATTCTTATCGGCAGACCTGCTGACACGGAGGCAGTTACAAGCGACCAGTGCAACACGCTTGGCAGCTATGCAAGCGCATTGCTCAAAAACACGGTGCTTATGTCCTGCGGCGTTGCTCCCGAGGCTCTCGCACAGGCACAGTCTTCGATACATTCGACAATCACCGTTGCGGGCGAAGAGCCCCAGAGCATGATTGAGCAGATTGTAAATTCTATGCTTCCTATGCTTTCTTCGCTTGTTCTCTTTATCTTCATTTTCGCTTACGGTCAGATGGTTGCGCAGTCCGTTGCAATCGAAAAGACATCGAGAGTTATGGAGCTCCTGCTCACATCTATAAAGCCGCTTGCGGTTATTATCGGCAAGGTGCTTGCAATGTGCTGCGTATCGCTGCTGCAGTTCCTCATTCTCGGTACAGTCGGCTTTGCGTCGTTTACGCTCCTCCTGCCCATGGGCTCGCTTTCTACGGTTACGACAGGTGCAATGATAGATAACGTGCCCGTAACGCTTATGGACGAAATCGGTGCGGCGTTCAGCGGTTTCAGCCCTCTTTCGATAATCCTCATTCTCGTTATCTTCATTCTCGGTTTCCTTTTCTATGCACTTGTAGCAGGCCTTATCGGCGCCAGCATCAGCAAGATGGAGGACCTTGCGTCTGCAATGCAGCCGCTCTCCATCCTCGGCGTACTCGGCTTCTACCTTGCATACTTCCCTGTTATCTTCGAGGTTGAGGCAACCGCAGGCGAGGGCCCGAACGTGTTCACGATTTTATCCTACTATCTCCCTGTTTCCTCTCCGTTCGCACTTCCTTCCGCAATGCTGACAGGAAAGCTTGAAATGCACGAGGTAATTATCTCCATTGTCGCACTGCTTGCGTTCGTTATAATTATGGCGATAGTAGTAGCAAAGGTTTACCATCATATCGTACTTCATTCGGGCAACCGTCTGAAGCTCGGCGAAATGATAAAAATGGCAAAATCCAAATAACCTCTCTCATAAAAATACTCCCGAAACGGTGCATTCCGAATCGGGAGTGTTTTTTATTCTGAAACAAGATATTCCTCGGGAATATTTTCCTTTATAAGCTGTTCAAAGAAATCGTAGCTTGTCCCGCTGCAGCCGTGCGCCGCACCGAGCTCTCTCGTGTATTCTGACCAGCGGATAATGCGTATATCCCTGTAACCGTAGTCGTAGTGGTTGATTATCGGCTCAGCGCCTGCGTTTTCTACCGTTATTCTATTCGTCGAGGTTTCCTTGGTAACGGTTATTTTTCCGAGCATTCCGACCATTGAGCGTGCGACGTCCTGCGCCGAAATGAAATTACCGAGGCAGTAGAACACGAACGCCGTCCGTCCGTCGGCAGTATCGAGATACTCCATTGTCTGTATTGTGTGCGGCTGTGTTCCGACGATTACATCCGCTCCCCAGTCCGCCATTTTCTGTGACATGCTGTATTGGAGCTGTGAAACCGTGTTGGTTATTTCAACGCCGAAATGCACGCTTACAATAACGCAGTCGGAAATTTCTGCGGCTTTTTTTATCTGCCGTTCTATTTCCTCCTCCTCGGACACATATGTAAGCTCGCACTGCGAATCCTCGGGCAGATAAAGGCCGTTGGTGTGCTCCATATATCCGAGAAAGGCGAAGGTAATCCCGTTTACCTCAAGCAAACGGATATTGTTCATATCTTCGGCGTTTTCATATGCGCCGTAGACGGGTATGTCGGGGTGATTTTCCCGCCAGTAGGCAAGCGTCGAAAGCAGACCTGCCTCACCCTGGTCGAGCACATGGTTGTTTGATATTGAAACTGCGTCAAAGCCGAGCTCAATCATTGCGTCGCCCATTGCGGACGGAGTGCAGAAGCGTGGGTAATTCGACGGCGGGAACTCGTCGGAAATTATCGTTTCCTGATTTAGCACCGCAAGGTCGGCAGAGGCAATTATATCGGCCGCTCCTTCGTACGCCATATCGAAGTCATACCCCTCGCCGCCTGCACGGCGGTTTGCCTGATTGTATATCGGCGGGTGAATAAGATTGTCGCCCGCAAATACAAGCTCCGCCGAAAAATATTCGGGCAGGGGAGGCTCGGTTTCAGGCGGAGGCGTTGTGGTCTGTTCGGGTGAAGTCTGCGTTGTTGTTTCTGTCGGTACGGCGGATTGAACTGCCGCAGTATCCGACGTAACGTCGGCGGGCTTTTCAAGCGATGTGCATGCTGAAAGCATAAACGCCGCAAGAATAATCAGCTTTGTTTTTTTCATCTTCATATTTTTATATATCCAGGTAGCATTCGTACGCTTCGGTCAGCACGTCGTGCAAAAACTCATACATGCCGTTTTCTTCGTTTTCTGCGGAGTAGCATCTGTTTGTCAGAATGACAACACCCGATTGGTCGGACGGGTCGTAGAAAATGCCGTTTATACAGCCGAGCGCATTTCCGGGATGTCCGTATATTGTTCTGCCGTCGATAAGGCTGTCGTAAATTCTTACGTTCAGCCCCATATCGTAATTTTCCGTAGAGAGGTAGCTTGTGTTCATGAGGCGGACGGCGTTTTCCGAAAGCACACGCTTGCCGCCGCATGTTCCGTCGCCCGCAAGCGCAATTCCGAGCCGTGCGAGGTCGGAGGCTGTTATAATCAGCTCGCACTGCGCCGACATGTACGAATTACCCTTGCCGAAAAGCGTGTAGTACCTTCTGTTTCTTCCCCAGCTTTTTACCTTGTAAACTGCGCCGTCGTAGTCGTAGCAGTTGGCACAGCTTTTCTTGTCGTCGATACAGTCGATTATGTACCCTGCGTCCATTCCGAGCGGCTCAAAAAAGCATTCCTCGGCGTAATCCCAGAAGTACTTGTCTGTCAGGCGCTCGGTTATTGCGCCGATTGTGCCGCTCCCGAAGTTGCAGTATATGTACTCTTCGCCGGGCTCGTAGCCGCTCCGTGAATACTGCATTATGTATTTTGCGCTGTTGTACGTCCATGCGCCCTGTTCGTATAGATAGGTGTCGGCAAGTCCCGACGTATGCGTGAGCAGATGATGCAGCTGCACCTTGTTTTCACAGTACGGACTGCTGTACGGCAGTCCCGTCAGCTCGTCAAGATTGTCGTATATGCTTATATTCTTTTCTTCGCAAAGGTCCATAAGCAGCATTGTCGAAACCAGCTTTGATACGCTTGCAATGCGGTAGTGCGTATCGTCGCCGCATTTTATGCCGTTTGCCTTGTCCGCATAGCCGAGGTTTTCGGTATGTACTATTTCGCCGTTTTTGAAAATTGCCACGCTCATTCCCATAACCGAGTACTGCGAATAGATTTCGCTCATGCGTTCGGAGAAGCGTGAGCGGTCAGCCCTTTCCACGTCGTAGGCGGGCTTTGTTTCTGCGGTTGTCTGCGCAGTTGTTTTCGCTGCCGTTGCAGCTGCCGTCGATGTGCTTGTTTTCGGAGCGGGTGCGGCGGGGGCTTTTGAGGATACTGCGGCAGTGGTCTGTGCAGATGTATTTTCGGGTATGGGCTTTACGCAGCCGCATGCTGTAATGCACAGGGCAAGAATGACTGCACATATCTTATATTTTTTCATTTTTACCTCCGCTCCGACAGAATACGTCATTATAAGACCAAAGCAAAGCGGCCGACTCTGAATAGCGACCGCTGTTGTTTTATACTATTGTTACTTTCTTCATAACCACGGGAGTTACGGGCTTGTCGTTGTAATCTACGTCCACAGCGGCAATCTCGTCAACCGCATCCATGCCTTCGATAACCTTGCCGAATGCGGCATACTGACCGTCGAGGTGAGGAGCGTCCTTATGCATGATAAAGAACTGCGAGCCTGCGGAGTTGGGGTTCTGCGAACGAGCCATGGAGATAACGCCTCTTGTATGCTTGAGGTTGTTGGGAACTCCGTTTGCGAGGAACTCGCCCTTGATTTTTTCGTCGGGACCGCCCATTCCGTTTCCGAGGGGGCAGCCGCCCTGAATCATAAATCCGCTGATAACACGGTGGAATGTAAGGCCGTCATAAAAGCCCTCTCCGACAAGCTTTTCAAAGTTTGCAACGGTAATGGGAGCTTTGTCGGCATAAAGCTCAATTTTAATAATACCGCCGTTATCCATTTCAATTTGTACCATAATTAATTCTCCTTATATGATTTTAAAATTTTTTCTCTTTGTTTATAATCGGGCATATATTTTTCCACAAGCTTATAAAAGCTTTCGCTGTGGTTTTTTATTTTTATATGGGCAAGCTCGTGAACCACAACGTAATCTATAGCCTCCTCAGGATAAAGCATAAGGCGATAGGAAAAGCAAATGCTGTTTTTAGAATTGCAGGAGCCGTACCTATGCTTTGCGCCGGTTATTTTCATTCCCGTATATTTAAGCCCCGAAATATTACTGTAATAATCCAGCCGTTCTTTCAAATAAACCTTGGCCTTTTCCCTAAGCATTTTTTCTTCGGAAGGGGGAATTTCCCTGTTTAAGGGAGTTACGCTATTTTCCACAAGGCGTTTATTTATCCACGAAATATGGCTTTGAACGAAATTATCTATTTCCCCTTTGGGGGTATAGAGGGGCGCTTTTACTATAACCTTGCCTTCCTTTACCGAAAGGCAGAGGGTTTTTCTTTTTGAGCGGTTTAAAACATAATCTATCATAAAAGCTATTGTACCACAAATTTTCTTTAAGTAAAAGGAGTTATTGAAAAATCCTTTAAAATATTATATAATAATT
>JAZNLN010000081.1:0-6288 GCA_045579125.1 Ruminiclostridium sp. | reverse complement strand
TGACGAGCCTGAGGGTTCAGGTAAATTCATCAACGCATTCTTCCGCAATCCTAAGATTAAGGAAGCGGTTCACGAAATGCTTTATAAGCGCGACGGTCTTATGCTCGGTATCTGTAACGGTTTCCAGGCTCTTATCAAGCTCGGACTTGTTCCTTACGGCGAAATCAAGGCTATGACAGAAGAAAGTCCGACGCTCACGTTCAATACAATCGGACGTCACCAGTCACAGCTTGTTTACACAAGAATATGCACAAACAAGACTCCTTGGCTGTCACAGTGCAAGGTTGACGAAATCCATGCTATCCCCATTTCGCATGGCGAGGGCAGATTTGTTGCTCCCGAGAGTGTGCTGAAAAAGCTTATCGAAAACGGTCAGGTTGCAACCCAGTACGTTGACCTCAACGGCAACCCCACAATGGACATTGCGTTCAATCCCAACAGCTCCATGTGCGCAATCGAGGGTATCATCTCCCCCGACGGCCGAGTATTCGGCAAGATGGGCCACAGCGAGAGAATTTCCGACAACTGCTGCACGAATATCGACGGTAATAAGGTACAGCTCATGTTCAAGAGCGGCGTGGACTACTTCGGATAATAAATATGCAATGCCGGCTGAATTTTCTATTCGGTCGGCATTTGCAAAACAAAAAATGACAAAACCGTAACAATTATTGACAAAATACATACTTTCTGGTAAAATAACAACAAACGTTATATATTGATGTGTGGTGAGGCGGAAAATGGGTATTGTTTCCGCAGATGGTGTGTGACGCAGAAAGGAGAGTTTTTGTGAAAAAAGAAAAAATACTGACTATTCCTAATATCATAACCTCTCTGCGTATTGTCGGCACAATAGTTCTGATTTTTATTGAGCCGCTCACGCTGCCGTTCTACATCGCATACACCCTTACGGGCGTTACCGACGTTCTTGATGGTTTTATAGCAAGAATGACGGGAACTGCCACGTCGTTCGGGGCAAAGCTTGACAGTTTATCCGACCTGCTGTTTTACACGGTGCTTCTGCTGAAAATTCTCCCCACGCTCCGTGCTACGCTGCCCGACGGAATATGGCTTGCTGTTGCGGCGATTATTGTGATACGTCTTGCGTCGTATGTTGTTGCGGCGATAAAATACCGCCGTTTTGCGTCAGTTCATACATACATGAACAAGATGACGGGGCTTATGATTTTTGCGGTGCCTTACGCTATCTGCACGCCCTACGGCGTCGGCTTTTCGATAGCCGTATGCGTTGTTGCAGGCATGGCTTCAACGGAGGAGCTTTTTCTCCATCTTACCGCCAAAGAATACAATTCAGAAAGAAAATCGCTGATTATCAAACGATAATCAGCAATTTTGCATATTTATACAAACAGCTCAGCGTGCTCGTCAAGCAGCATTGAAAGCACCTTGTTTTCACGTTCAATCATAACCGAGTAAAATTCTTTATTATCGGTTATATTCCGCATATAAGCGGAGTTTGTTCCGATAGCGTGAGCGGGGGATACAAATTCGAGAGTAAAGCGTTCCTCTGCCTCATAGTCGTCGAGCTCCTGCGGCTGCACGCCGCTTTCCGCCTCGCAGAAATAATAGAAATTATCCTGAATGAATATGTCTTCAATATTCCCTTTCTGGATGCGTCTGACCTGTCCGTACTCACGGACGCTCTGCGGGATAACATCAAGTCCGCTTTCCTCTCTGACCTCACGGATAAGGGTGTCAATGCGGTCCTCTCCGTTTTCGGCGCCGCCGCCCGGAAATTTGTAGTAGTTGTATTTAAGACTGTGCACCATGGCGAGCAGCCCGTTTTTTATGATTATACCTCTGACGGAGGGGCGTGTTCCGACCGTTCCGTTTTCCTTGTAATTTTTCTTGTCAATTTCAAAAAGCATTCTCATTTTTATTACCTCGGCGTGCTGTTTTTGATAATTATATCACGGAGCGCCGAAAAAATCAACGTTAAATTCCCGATTTAATCGGGGTGAATAAATTATGTATGGGGGTTATTTTTATGGCAAATCCTTATCTTCCTAACTGGGAGTACATTCCCGACGGCGAGCCTCGTGTGTTCGGCGACCGTGTTTACATTTACGGCTCTCACGATATTGCGGGCTCGGATAAATTCTGCGACTATGTTCTCAAATGCTGGAGTGCGCCTGTTGACAATCTTAACGAGTGGGTGTGTCACGGCGATATTTTCCATACCCAAGCCGACCGTGACCATGAATCCAGCACCGCCTGGACAGACCGCCGAAACGAACTGTACGCTCCCGACGTTGTCGAAAAGGACGGCAAATACTATCTTTACGCATACATCGTCAACTCAAAGGGCTGCGTAGCGGTAAGCGATAAGCCCGAGGGTCCGTTTGAACTGCTTTCTACCTATAAGTACACTATACCCGATGACATCTGCTGCAACGGTTGGTTTATCGACCCGGGCGTGCTTGTTGACGACGACGGCAGAACGTACATCTACTGCGGCTACGAGCGCTCGTTCCTTGCGGAAGTGAACAGCGAGAATATGTACGAAATAATCGACGGCAGCTGCATTGAACATTTCATTCCCTGCGAGCCGAGGGAGGAAGGCGGCTTTACCAAGGAGGAATACTGCTTTTTTGAGGCGGCGTCCATGCGTAAGGTCGGCGATACTTATTATATGATTTATTCGCCCAAGCTCGGAAGCAGACTTGCCTACGCCACATCCGACAGCCCCACGGGACCCTTTACATACCGTGGCTACATCGTTGACAACGGCGCAGACTATCCCGGCGGAAATGACCACGGTTCAATTATGAACATAAACGGCCAGTGGTACATTTTCTATCATCGCATGACAAACGGTACGATTATGTCAAGACGTGGCTGTGTTGAAAAAATCGAAATACTTCCCGACGGAACGATTCCGTATGTTGAAATGACCTCGCTCGGTTTTCAGGATTCGCTCAATCCTTATAAAATTACCGACGCTGATATTGCCTGCGTACTCAAGGGCGGAAATGCTCCTGCGGCAATAACCGAGAGAAATGTCTTTGAAAGGGTTATCACAAATATTACGGACGGTTGTGTTATCGGTTATAAGTATTTCGATTTCGGCGACGATTTTTCAAGCAAAACAATGGAATTTTCCGCTATGATAAACGGTTTCGGCTGCGACTGTCATATGCATATTCTTATTGACGGCGAGGACGGCGAGGAAATCGGCGTGTGCGAAATCGGACACGACAGCGGAGTTGTCAGCACAGTTGTAAAAAATGTTACAGGCAGACACAGCGTATTTTTCAGAATAACAACAGATTACAGCGGCTGGACAGGCGATTATTTCAAGACAAGAATGCTTTTCGAGCTTAAATCTTTTGTATTTATGAAATAATTTTCCAAAAAGCTATTGACAAATGAAATAACGTATGTTATAATCCTAACATAATTTTAAATGAAAGGGGGCCTTAATGCCATGTTAAAGAATAGAATGTCGACAAATCTTAACCATATTGCACACGGAAGAATTAAGGACTGCCCTGATAGAGGATTCGGCTTTTGATTTATGCTGAATATTTGTCATGCCAAGCCGTCGGTTTTTCCGACGGCTTTTTTGTGTGCAAAAACAGAAAGAAAGGAATGAAATGAATTGAAAACTTATATCTACATAGCAAAACTACGTATGCAGACGATGCTGGCGTATCGTTTTGAGGCGATAACATACACGGTTATGCAGTGCCTTATGATGATTGCCGTCGGATTTTTCTGGAGAGCGGCATACGGCGACACTGAGGCGGCGTACAACGTAACGGGAAACTCCATGGTCACATATACTATGGTTTCGATGATTATGTCATCGCTGTTTTATATGGGCGTTGAGGACAGAATTGCCGACTCCGTAAAGACGGGAAGCATAGCAACGGATATGATAAAGCCTGTCAGTCTGTTCGGTATGTATTTCGCCGAGGACATGGGGAATCTTGCGATAGTGTTTTTCCGTGACGCAATACCGCTTTTTGTGATAGGCACGCTTATATTCGGACTGCCTGTGCCTGCGTCGGCGGCGCATCTTCTGCTGTTTTTCCTGAGCTTTATTCTCGGCTACGGAATAAACTGGACGTTCTCGGCGCTGTTCGCAATGGTTTCGTTTACGGCGATAGACCTCGGTCCCGCATTTTCCGTAAAATACCATTTCGTCAACATGCTTTCGGGCGCAATAATACCCATCTGGTTTTTCCCTGACTGGCTCCAGCTTGCGGTAAATCTGCTGCCGTTCGTCAATATGTTCCAGACCCCGCTTGGCATATTCATCGGGAAGTACACGGTCGAAGAAAGTCTGCTCAGAATTGCGCTGCAGGCGGGCTGGCTTTTAGCTCTCGGGCTCATTCTGTTTTTCGCACAGAAACGGGCTTCACGCCGCATCCTCGTTCAGGGCGGCTGATACAAAAGAAAGGGTGATATAAATGAAAACATTGCGGCATTACCTGTCGGTAGCCATACTTTCTATACGGCTTTCGATACAGTCGTGCTTCGAATATCCGCTCGCATTTGTCGGCTGGCTCATATCCAACCCGATACAGTTTCTTGTCGGCTTTGCGACGATAAAATTTGTAGTTGAGGAGTTCGATACACTTGCAGGCTGGGATTTCAAGGAGCTTGCATTCATCTACGGTGTATCCATTTTGAGCCACGGAATATCGGTTATCTTCTTTACTAAAACGTGGTATATGGGCTGGACGATTATTCACGGCGAAATGGACAGATTACGTCTGCGCCCGATGAATACGCTGTTCCAGTTTCTGATAGGCGACTTGAATTTCATCGGCTTTACCGACCTCATCCCGGGAATTATACTTTTTGTGTACGGCTGTGTATCGGTAAATTTCCAGTGGACGTTCTACAACACAGTTTCGATGATATGCACAGTAATCGGAGCGACGCTGCTGCGTGGAGCGGTTTATCTTGCGCTCGGCTCGGCGACATTCTGGACGAAAAGTCCGATGAATATTTCGTTCTTTTTGCAGGAGCTTTTCAGCCGTACCAACATGTATCCGCTGACGATGTACCCTCGTGCGGTTCAGTTCGTGTTTACGTTCATACTGCCGATAAGCTGGATTACATTCTATCCCGCCGCAGAATTTCTCGGCAAGGATTCTATGATAACTCTGCCTGCGGGCATGGCGTTTATCACGCTCGGCCTCGGCATTGTATTTTTCCTTGTAGCCTGCGGAATATTCAACACGGGATTTAAAAAATATGAGAGCGCAGGCTCGTAATAAAACAAAAGAAAGGGGCGTTGAATATGCCTGTTATAGAAGTAAATCATATCGTTAAGCAGTTTAAGACTGTGAAAAAAGAAAAGGGGCTGAAGGGTGCCGTAAAGGGACTTTTCAAGCCTGATAAGAGAATCGTGACGGCGGTTGACGACATAAGCTTTTCCATTGAAAAGGGCGAAATAGTCGGATATATCGGACCTAACGGAGCGGGGAAGAGCACGACGGTAAAAATGATGTCGGGAATACTTGAGCCGACGTCGGGCGAAATACTTATCAACGGAATTTCTCCCTCAAAGGACAGAAAAGCGGTAGTCGGCCAGCTCGGCGTAGTATTCGGTCAGCGTACGCAGCTTTACTGGGACCTTCGTCTGGGCGAAAGCTTTGAGCTTCTCCGTAGAATTTACAGGGTTGACGACAAGACCTACAAGGAAAATATGGAGATGATGGAGGACATTCTCGGCATACGCAGCTTTATCGACACGCCTGTAAGACAGCTGTCGCTGGGTCAGCGCATGAGAGGCGACCTTGCCGCCGCAATACTTCATTCCCCCGAGGTATTGTTTCTTGACGAACCGACGATAGGGCTTGACGTTGACGCAAAGCACGCAATCCGTGATTTCATCAAGGAAATCAACAGCACGAAGAAAACGACCGTAATACTCACAACTCACGACCTCGGCGACATTCAGGAACTCTGCAAGCGTATTATTATCATCAACAACGGCGTTATCGTTGAGGACGGCTCATTTGACGAGCTCGTTGACAGAATTGCACCATACCGTCAGCTTGTAGTTGATTTCTATTCCAGACAGCACATCGAGCATCCGAAAGCTATTATCTCAAAGTCCGAGGGCGCACGCACGGTGTACCGCTTTGAAAAGAGCAAAATAACCGCCGCCGAGCTCATAGAATACATCGGCAAGCAGGCAAAAATCAAGGATATACGCCTTGAGGAAGCGAGCATTGACGATATTATCCGTATTGCATATCAGGGTGACGGTGCGACGGTTTAGGGAGAGGTAAAATAAATTTGTTAGGA
>JAZNLN010000080.1:0-5353 GCA_045579125.1 Ruminiclostridium sp. | reverse complement strand
GGCTTACGAAAGTGAGCTGACACCAAAAAACTACGAAAAAAGCACAAGCTTTTTCGATAAATTAAAAAAATTCGGCGAAGACTTAAAAAATAGTTTCAGCTAAAAAAATGCCTGCATTAGCGTGTCCGTCATATAGAAGCTTTTAGCCCCGCCGTTTTGCAACTGCGGGGTTAGCTGTTTCTTATAAAAGGCGGGAATTGCCCAAAGGGGTTCCCTTTATATGCAGGCATTTTTCATTTTATATGCGTAATAATTATATTTGTTATCTTATTATTTTGTTGATCCCTCTGCCCCCGAAACCTTTATTAACCCCTTTGAAAAAGCGGATAACATCTATACTATTAACAACTAAAACAAAAAAAGCACGAGCAGAAATGCCCGTGCTTTTTTGTATCAGTTAACAGTTTCAAGATAGCGGGTTATTCCCCCTAAAACTTTATCCCATTCACAAATAAGCTTATCGTAATTTGCGCTTACAAAAGCGGCGTCATCAGCTTTTGCCTTGAGCTCAAATTCATACGCAATTTCAGCAAGTTTACCTGCGCCGAAATTTTTGGCATTACTCTTTACGCCGTGAACATAAATTGCAAAGTTTTTCATATCTCCGTTGTTTATACATTCCTGCATAAGAGTACGCTTTTCATCAGTATCCTCAAGGAAGGTCTGAACTGTTATATCAAATATCTCCGTGCTGTTGCAAAGCAATTCAAGACCGACTTTCATATCTACGCCTGCGTCATCGAGTATCTGTTCGGGAGTTTTCGGAGCTGAAACAATCGGCTCTTCAACCTTTTTTTCTTTTTTCTTAAAAAACAACATAAAATCAGTCCTTTCCGAGTTACTTCTCTTTATATAAATTATATCCCCAAAAGCATATTTTGTCAACAGTTTTAATCATCAGCGACAGTATGCGCAAATGTAAAAGCGGTAACATTTTTAGCTCCGCACTCACGGATAACCCTCATAGCTTCAAGCAAGGTTGCGCCCGTCGTGCATACATCGTCTACCAGAAGTACATTTTTGCCTTCTATTGCAGTCTTGTTCAAAACTGCAAAACAATCCTTCTGATTTTTCTGACGTTCTTCAAAATTAAGCGTTTTCTGCTGCATTGTATCACGGTATTTCACAAATGACTTAATATCATATGGCATGTCCAAAGCGTGAGCAATTTCCTTTACCAACCATACACACTGATTGTATCCTCTTATTTTCTTTGCGCTTTTCGTCATGGGAACAGGAATAATAACATCAATACAATCCGACATACCTTTTCTTACGAGTGTATCCGCCATAATTTCACCCATAGCATACGCAGACAGAATATCATTGTCGAATTTAAGCTTATGGAGCATGATTTTAGCCACGCCTCTGTACTCGCAGCAGGAATGAATATTATTATATCCGTCAGGGTTTCCGTATCTGTCGCAAACATATTCAGACAAATCCGAACGACATGCAGGACACATCGTCAGTTTATGCTCAATTATACAATCACAGCCCGGGCAACGCACAGGATAAATATAGCTGATTATATACCTATAAAATTTACGAATCATATTTTTCTGTTTTTCAGTTCAAGCATAGGCCGCAGGCATGAGTATCTTAACGTCTTTTTTTCGTTATTTACCATTTCTGCAACAAGCTCACGTTTTCCTACAATAATCAATATTTCTTTAGCACGGGTTACTCCTGTATACAGCAGGTTGCGGTAAAGCAGATTATGCGTAACCGACGACAAAGGAAGAATTACAGCCTTGTATTCACTGCCTTGACTTTTATGTATAGTTACTGCGTAAGCCAGGTCGAGCTTTACAAGCATATCCGAAGTATAGGTGGCTATTCTGCCGTCAAAATCTATCTTCAAAGAACTGGAATACGTGTCTGCGTCAACAACGATTCCGATATCTCCGTTAAAAATCCCCGAGCCGCTTTCTCCGTCCTTCTTCCATACAACGTCGTAATCATTTTTTATCTGCATAACCTTATCGCCTACACGATACATAAAATCCATGAATCTTACTTCTTTTTTTCCTCGCTCGGGCGGATTAAGGGCGAGCTGCAAAGAACGGTTGAGCTCTTTCGTTCCCGCAACTCCTATTCTCGTTGGAGATAAAACCTGTATATCATCAATAGGAGAGTAATCATACGTTCTCGGAAGTCTTGTTTTGGCAAGTTCAAGTACAATTCTTGCCGTATCACTGTCATCCTCACACGGCATAAAGAAAAAATCTCTTTTTCTGTCATCAAGCTGCGGCAGTTCGCCTCTGACGATTTTATGCGCATTGGTTATTATAAGACTCTCTGCGGCCTGTCGGAAAATCTCCTTGAGCTCCACGCTCGGAATAGCTCCGCTTACAAGCATATCACGAAGGACATTCCCTGCCCCGACTGACGGCAGCTGGTTTGAATCCCCTACCATAATAAGCTTTGCGTCATGTTTTATTGCTCTTAACAAAGCCTCAAAAAGCAGGACATCAACCATGGACATTTCGTCAATTATTATCACGTCTGCACTTAAAGGATTTTTTTCATTATGCTTGAATGCGAGTCTGTCATCCTTGGAAAAATCAACCTCAAGAAGACGATGGATAGTTTTTGCCTTTTCTCCCGTAAGGTCTGCCATTCTTTTGGCTGCACGCCCCGTGGGAGCAGCGAGCGCAATACGTTTTTTCTTTGCCTTGCAAAGCTGAATAACTGCATTTAAGGTGGTTGTTTTTCCTGTTCCGGGACCGCCTGTCAATATAAAGAGATTGTTACCGAGGCAGCCGTTTATAGCTGCTTTCTGCAAGGTTTCGTATTTGATACCTTCTGACCATTCAACTCCTGCAATTTCCTCGGAAAAATCCTTATTAAGCGGAGCTGAAAGTTTCAGCATTTCCGTAAGCTTTTTTGCCGCATAGGTTTCGGCAGTAAAGTACACTGTCAGATATACAAATAAATGTTTTCCGAACGAAAGGCATTTGAATCTATCCTCGTCAATACCCTCGTTAAGCATTTCATTAAAGTCCTCCGGTTCAACCTCAAGGTTTTCGCAAACACATTTTTCAAGGCGTGCAATAGGAAGACAGGTATGTCCAACATAGCTGTTCTCACGAAGGACATAAGCAATTCCCGCCTTGACTCTGTTCGGGTCATTATTGCTTATTCCCATTTCGCTCGCTATTTCGTCCGCAACATCAAAATCGACATCAATTCCGTTCTCGCACAAGAGGAAAGGATTATCCTTGACTGACGCAATACTTGATGTTTCATAGCGTTTCCATACATTAACAGCAGATACAGGCGCAATACCATACTTCTGTAAAAATTCTATTACATCCTTTACGCCGCACAATCTGCGGAATTCCGAAGAAATATACAATGCACGGTCGGTGGTGATTCCCTTTATTTCGGCTAATCTGTACGGGTCGTTTTCTATTATTTTCAACGAATCCTCTTCAAACTTATCGACGATTTTTTTTGCCATGGACGGTCCTAAACCTTTTATTATGCCCGACCCAAGATATTTGCGTATTTCATATGCCTCGGTTGGCAGAGTTCTTTCGCACATGACCGCTTTAAATTGTTTTCCGTATTTCGCGCTCGTAGTATAAGTGCCTCTTACAATAAGCTTTTCGCCCTCTACAATATCGCCAAGCTCACCCGTAACGGTTTCAAGAAAACGGTTATCGCAATTAAGGGTAAGAACTATGTATCCGTTTTCGCTGTTCTTGAATATTATGTCGTCAACGGTGCCTCGAATTTCTTGTAAATTCTGATTTATTTCCTGTATCACCGTTCCTGCACCCCTTTTTTCTTATCAGTCCTATTATTCCGTCATACGCAATAGCCACTAATCTTACCGCACCATAAATAGCTGTAAAAATAAGCAAAAAGAACCACATAGTATCCATACAGCAAACCCTCCGTAATAAAGTATGCTATATTATATGCGGTTCCCTGTCTATTTGTCAGATATGACAAAGCAGTGCATTCCAGCCCTCTTTTTCGCTGACGCTATCAACTTCAATTCTATTTTCTGCCAACGCTGCCTTAACCTCGTCAAGTCTTTCAGTAATTATGCCGGAAATGATAATCCTACCGTTTTCTTTTAAGAAACGTTTGAACACGCCGCTCATAGAAATAATGACATCCGCAACTATGTTTGCAGTTATAACATCATACCCATTGCCTATTTTCGAACATAACTCATCATCATCTGCAACATTTCCGCAGTAAACGGAATATGTATCATCAGAAAATCCGTTTTTTCCGACATTTTCGGCAGCTGTTTTTACTGCATTCTCAAAAATATCTACCATGCAAACCTTTTCGGCACCAAGAAGAAGAGCTGCTATCGACAAAATACCGCTTCCGCATCCAAGGTCAAGGACCTTTTCTCCGCCCGAAATAACATTTTCAAGCTTTTCCATGCAAAGACGTGTAGTATGATGCTGACCTGTACCAAAAGTGGATGCAGGGTCAATTTCAAGGATTTTTCTGCCGTCACTGTTGTCGGCATCTTCCCATGACGGTTTTACAAGCAGTTTGGAGCCAACCTTAAACGGCTTATAATACTGCTTCCAATTATTAGCCCAGTCTTCTTCGTTCACAATATCAGTTTTGATGCACAAATCTCCATAGAAATCCGGCTCATTAGTCGAAAGCTCCGCACAAACGCCCTTTAGAGCAGAAAAAAGCTCTATACCTTGCTCGTTATCCTGTAAATATGCGGTAATATATGTCGGGGTTGTTTTCAATCCCATAAGCTCGTCATCAACATAATCCCAGTTTGAATCCTTATTCTCCAGGAATTCCTCAAAATCAGCGCTGTCATGAATGGCAAAACCATTTATTCCAAGCTCGGAAAGCCGCATTACAAGTACATTTACCGCCTCTGATTTTGTATAAATATCAATCTGTCTGAAATTCATTGCTGTTACATCCTTATAATTTATTTTTTCTTCTTTTTTGCAGACGTTTTCTTTATCGTAGCCTTATTTTCATTAACCTGTATTTCGTCTATGCTTCTTAAAAAGCTTGAAATTCTGCTGTAACCATAGTCTTTAAGGTCAAAGCTGGAATGACGCTGGCATAATTCGTCGTAGATAAGAGATAAATTCTCAATTTCTCCGCCGTTTTTCTTTATCTGCTCAATAATCTCTTTTTTAATCACATCAAGGCTGATATGTGTATCAGCACAACGAGAAACGCACCATTGCTGATTTTTCTGTGTGAGAACAAACTCGCTGAATTTCTCCTTAATAAGCACGCTCAACTTTGAATACCCGTAATTTCGCACGTCAAAGTCATTGTATTTTTCGGCAAGAGTATGCCCTATTTTTCCAAGCTGAACCTCTTTGTCTTCAACGAC
>JAZNLN010000079.1:0-8236 GCA_045579125.1 Ruminiclostridium sp. | reverse complement strand
TCATACAACCCATGCACAGGTTTGTTTCTTTCTTCATAAAATGACAATTTCCTTCCTATTTGGAGGCAAGACAAATGCTTGCTGTCATGTAATCATAATCATACTAATAATACAGCAAAACAGCGAAAATGTCAATAGTTTTGTGAGTTTTGGGGCTGCACGCCCCAATGTCCCCCCCTTTTGGTTTTGGGCTTTGTGTCGGTTCAGAGGACTGCTCGCCCCCTGATAGGGTAATATTTGTTTTAAGGCAAGCCTTACCCCTCGCTGTATTTCTTGTCTTGTCAAGGAACGGCGTGGCGGAAAATGGTTAAGTGGGGCGAGCAGCCTCCGCCCTCAACATAAAGAAAAAACAGGGGGCACGGGGAGCTCCACGAAATTCAAACAGCCCCCAACGTGAGTTGAGGGCTGTAATTTTCTATGAGGCGTAAAGCCGTAGGACGATTATTCAGCGTCCTCTGCTGTTTCTTCAGCAGCTTCCTCTGCGGGCTGTGCAGCTTCGAGAAGAGCTCTGATAGAAAGGCTTACACGGTTCTTTTCTTCGTCGATTTCCGTAATCTTTGCTTCTACTGTCTGGCCTACTGTGAGAACCTGTGCAACGTTTGTTACACGTTCGAGAGCAACCTGGGAAATGTGGATAAGACCGTCAACGCCGGGGATAATCTGTGCGAATGCGCCGAAAGGAGTGATAGAAACAACCTGTGCCTTAACAACGTCGTCAACGTTGAATTCAGCAAGGAACTTTGTCCAGGGGTTGTCGTTAGGGTCCTTTGCGCCGAGAGAAACTCTCTTCTTTTCGAGGTCGAAGCTCTTAACATATACGTTGAGAGTGTCGCCGATGGATACAACCTCCTTGGGGTGCTTGATTCTGTTCCATGTAAGCTCGGAAGCGTGTACCATTCCGTCAACTCCGCCGAGGTCTACGAATACGCCGTAGGGTTCGATGGACTTAACTTCGCCTGTGAACTTCTTGCCCTCTTCGATTTCTGCCCAGAACTTAGCCTTTGCTGCGTCGTTCTCTTCCTTAGCGGCAGCTCTGATAGAGCCTACTACACGGCTTCTTGTTTCGTTTGCTTCGATAACCTTGAAAGCAACAGTCTTCTTGAGGATGTCCTCAAGCTTGCCCTGTCTGGAAACACCTGTCTGCGATGCGGGTACGAATACACGAACGCCCTCGCATGTAACGATAACGCCGCCCTTTACAACCGCTGTAACAACGCCTTCGAGAGTCTTGTTTTCGTCCTTTGCCTTTGCAATCTTTTCAACGCCTGCGGCTGCGTCTACCTGCTTCTTGGAGAGGTAAACAACGCCTTCTGCGTCGTTGATGTGAGTAACGATGCAGTCGATAACGTCGCCAACGCTTACTACGTCCTTGGGAGCAAGGTTGGGGTTAGCCGACAGCTCGTCTGCGAGTATGTAGCCGGAATGCTTGGTGCCGATGTCTACAACTGCTTCGGTGTTGTTTACAGAAACAACAGTAGCCTTAACCCTATTCCCTGTATATACTCTTACTCTTTCCATTTGATCGATTGCCGCCATGAACTCGGCGTCCATTTCATCATTTTTGATGATTTCGCTCATAATCTTATGAACCTCCTTTATTATATAAGCAGGCGCTGACGCTCCTGCCGTTATTCCTATTTTAACATCATTTTCCGATGATAACAGGTTGAGTATCGCCGCCTTGTCAAGCGCTGCGGCGTTTTCCGCAAAAAAAGTCGTACAATTCGCTCTGCATATGTCTGCGAGCTTTGCGGAATTACTGCTGTGCGGACTGCCGATTACTATCATTGCACCGCACTTTTCCGACAATTCCTTCGCCTCATTCTGACGATTGATAGTTGCACTACATATTGTATCAAAAAAAACGCAATTTGTATAGTGTTTTTCGGCGACTTTCTTGCAATTTTTCCATTTTGTATTATCAAAAGTGGTTTGGCACACGAAAATTAGTGCATTTTCACCAAATGTTTTGTCGCTGTTTATCAGTTTTTCGAGCTGTTCTTCGTTATTTACCGCTCTGAAACGGGATTTGCAGTGTCCCGATATGCCTATGACCTCGGGGTGTTTTTCGTCGCCCGCAATAAGGACGTCGTATCCCTTTTCCGAGTATTCCGCCACGATACCGTGTATTTTCTCCACGAACGGACAGGTTGCGTCGATATATTCCGCATTCAGTTCGGCGAGCCGTCTGTAAACGTCCGCTCCCACGCCGTGACTCCGTATCACAAGCGGGATTTTTCCGTCCGCAAGCTCGTCGGTTATTTCGTCCGTGATGTATACGCCCTGTTCTTCGAGGCGGGAAATTACGTCGTTGTTGTGAATGAGGGGTCCGAGAGTGTAAACCTTTTTATATTTACACGCCGCCTCCTCGGTCAGTTTCATCGCCCGCTTTACCCCGAAGCAGAAGCCTGCGGTTTCAGCTGTTATTATTGTTGCTTTCGACATATTCGTCTATATTATCGTACTGTTCTCTTATTCTGTCCATAATAAGCGTGGAAACACGTCTTAATTCATGTCTGTCCTCGCCGTTGAGCGCCATTTCTTCCGCAGTAATCATCTTTCCGAAGGAAACATACGCCTTTCTTTTCTCGCCGTATTTTATGCATATCGGCAGTACAGGAGCCTGCGCCTGCGATGCAATTACTGCGATACCCGAGCGTGCTCTGCCGAGCGTGCCGTCCTTTGAGCGGCCGCCTTCGGGGAAGATGATGAACACACGCTGTTTTTTTATCGCCTCAACCGCCGTGTCCAGCGCCGCAGTATCGCCCTGACCCCTGTGCACGGGGTAGGCGCCGCATCTGCGTATAAGCCAGGCGAACAGCTTG
Source organism: Ruminiclostridium sp. (assembly GCA_045579125.1). Classification (GTDB taxonomy): domain Bacteria; phylum Bacillota; class Clostridia; order Oscillospirales; family Ruminococcaceae; genus Ruminiclostridium_E. Next base: position 5,411 of record JAZNLN010000079.1, on the reverse strand, counting down.
TTTCCCTCAAAAAGCTCCGACTTCGCCATAAAGGTAAACTTACCTCGGATAACCGCCGCAATCATTGGCGGGTCTGCGTAGCTCTGATGGTTGCACGCAACTATGTAGCCGCCTTTCATATCGGGGATATTTTCCTTGTTGAGGAGGGTAATGCGGTATTTAAGATGAAAAAATATGCTTACAAGCTTTCTGAAAAAATAGTACATTTCAAATCCTCTGTGATACAAATATATGTGTAAACTAAAATAGGTTTACGCCGTTTTCTGCCTTATCAGCGAGATTACAGCCTCAACCGAGCCGTCGAAATCCAGCTCCGAGGTGTCAAGCAGCACAGCGTCGTCCGCCTGTTTCAGCGGTGCCGTTTCACGGTGCGAATCGTTGTAATCCCTCTTGTTGAGGTCGTCCAGCACGGATTCATACGTCGTATCCACGCCCTTTGCGACGAGCTCGTCATATCTGCGCTTTGCACGGATTTCGGGCTTTGCCGTTATGAAAATCTTGACCTGTGCGTTGGGAAGTATCACCGTTCCGATGTCACGGCCGTCCATGATAACGTCGTTTGTGCGGGCAAGCTCACGCTGTGTTCCGAGGAGAAAAGCTCTCACCTCGGGCACGGCAGAAACCGCCGACGCCGCCATTGATATTTCGGGCAGGCGTATTTCCTCCGAAACGTCCTCGCCGTTCATAATAACGTGTTGAGTGCCGTCTACGAGCGCAATTTCAAGATGTAAACCGTCGGAGATTGACACGGCTATTTCCTTGCTGTTTTCGAGGCTTATTTCAATTCCTCTGCGTTTGCAGAACAGTCCGACCGCTCTGTAAAGCGCCCCTGTATCGACATATATAAATCCGAGTTTTTTTGCACACTCACGGGCTATTGTGCTTTTTCCAGCACCGACAGGCCCGTCCATTGCCACTGCAACAGGCATTGCGGCACCTCCTATATTTCAAATCAATAAAAATATTATACCACAAACCGCCGTAAAAAACAACCGTTTTCACACGATTTTCAGTTTTATTCCACCAAACAAACGCTGATTCCGGCAAGTTATGTCGGATTATGCCTCTCCCGCAGCCACTGCGGTAGAAAATGCTATCTGAAGATTAAAGCCGCCCGTAAATCCCGCCACGTCTATAACCTCGCCGCAGAAGTACAGCCCGCCGACGAGCTTTGATTCCATGGTTTTCGGGTTGATTTCCTTAACGGACACGCCGCCGTCGGTTATTATCGCCTCCTCAATGGGGCGGAATGCGCTTATATGGAGGGCGTACGTCTTTAAATTCGTCAGAATTGACTTTCGCTCGGTTTTGGTAATCGTGCCGGCCTTGCGGTCGGGAGCAATTTCCGCACGTCGGAGAAAGGGAAGTATCAGCTTTTCGGGCAGCAGCTTTCTCATGCACGCCGAAATATTCGCTCCTCCCGCCGCCGAAAGCTCCCGCAGAAGCCGTGCGTCGAGCGTTTCCTCGTCAAGCGCAGGCTTTAAATCTATCTCGGCAGTCCAGCCGTCGGGGCGGTCGGTTATGTGCGAGCTTGCGGTAAGGGTAAGCGGGCCCGAAATGCCGTACGACATAAAGGTCAGCTCGCCCATTTCCGAGTACATGCTCTTTCCGTCACGGTTTTTCAGCGTGAGCGTTACATTTTTCAGTGCAAGCCCCGCCTCGTCGGTGCACCGTTCCCTTGTTTCAAGCGGCACCAGCGCAGGCCTGCACGGCGTCACCGTATGTCCGCACTTTTCCGCAAACCTGTATCCGTCGCCCGTAGAGCCTGTGGCGGGGTAGGAGAGACCGCCCGTTGCGATGATAACGGCGTGAGCCCCGAAACGGCCGTGAGTACAGCCTACGCCGCAGACTGCGCCGTTTTCGGTCAGAATTTCCGTAGCCTTATCCGTGACGATTTCGACGCCGAGCCGTTTAAGTTCTCGGGAAAGCGCATTCACAATGTCGCCCGCCTTGTCGGACACGGGAAAAACACGGTTTCCACGCTCGGTTTTAAGCGGCACTCCCAGCTCCTCAAAAAAATCCATAACGTCCGCCGCAGAAAATCTTGAAAGCGAGCTGTAAAGAAAGGACGAATTTTTCGGGATATTCCGCATTATCTCACGATTATCGCTGTTATTCGTGACGTTGCAGCGGCCCTTGCCCGTTATAGCAAGCTTTTTTCCGAGCGCCGCATTCCGCTCTATCAGCAGGGTTTTAAAGCCGCACCGTGCGGAAAATATTGCGGCGGTCATTCCTGCCGCTCCGCCGCCGATTACTATTTTGTCGTAGAATTTCATAGTGCTCCTTTATGCCCTGTTTTGCGGGGCTCTGCCCCATACCCCGCAAGCCTTTGAAAAGGCTTGACCTAAACTTTTGCACATTTAATTTATAGGTTTGTGCATAGCAGATAATGCATTGTTTGATTATAAGCGGGCACAGGACTCTACGCCCTGTGCCTGTTTTAATTTGCATGTTGTTTTAGGGAGCGAGGGGGCTCTCCGCAAAACCCAAATAAAACCCTATCAGGAGTGCAAGTGCATTTTTGCTATTCGCAACAATGCAGCCCACTGCCGCAACATAAAAATTAAAGCGGGGCTTGGGGCGAGAAGTCCCCTGCAATAAATCCAAAAAAGCCGCCGTCGGACGCCGAGGCAGCTTTTGGTTATTGCAATTACAGGGTAAATGTGCCCATGTTCTGGGACTTGCGCCAGTCGATGTACTCCTCGTAGGTGCCCATTCTGTCGAAACAGCCCTGCTCCTTGATTTCGATTATGCGGTTTGCAACCGTCTGCACGATTTCGTGGTCGTGCGACGCAAAGAGCACGTTGCCCTTGAAATCCGCAAGTCCGTTGTTGACTGCGGTAATGCTTTCGAGGTCGAGGTGGTTGGTGGGGCGGTCAAGAACGAGCACGTTGGATTGGAACAGCATCATTCTTGAGAACATGCAGCGTACCTTTTCGCCGCCCGAGAGCACGTTTACGGGCTTGAAAATGTCGTCGCCCGAGAAAAGCATGCGGCCTAAAAAGCCTCGGAGATAAGTTTCGGTCACGTCGGTCGAGTACTGTCTTATCCAGTCGAGAATAGACATCGAGCAGCCTGCGAAGAAATGGTCGGAGTCGATAGGGAAGTAGCTCAGAGAAGTTGTGCTGCCCCATTTGTAAGTTCCTTCGTCGGGCTCAAGCTCGCCCATGAGTATCTTGAACAGCGTTGTTATAGCGATTTCGCTTTCGCCGATGAACGCAATCTTGTCGTTCTTGCCGACCGTAAAGCTGACGCCGTCAAGCACCTTTACTCCGTCAATCGTCTTGGAGAGGTTGGTTACCTGAAGAATGTCCTTGCCGACCTCACGCTCCATTTCAAAGCCGATGAACGGATAGCGGCGGCTGGACGCAGGCATTTCCTCTACGCTGATTTTTTCAAGCAGCTTTCGTCTTGACGTAGCCTGCTTGGACTTGGATTTATTCGCCGAGAAACGCTGGATAAAGTTCTGCAGTTCCTTGATTTTTTCTTCGTTTTTCTTGTTCTGCTGTTTCATCATGCGCTGGATAAGCTGTGACGATTCGTACCAGAACTCGTAGTTTCCGACGTACATCTTTATCTTGTTGTAGTCGATGTCTACGATGTGTGTGCAGACGTTGTTGAGGAAGTGTCGGTCGTGCGAAACTACGATAACCGTACCGAAGTATTCCGCAAGAAATTCCTCAAGCCACGCTATTGCGTCGATGTCGAGGTGGTTCGTAGGCTCGTCCATGAGGATGATGTCGGGGTTGCCGAAAAGAGCCTGCGCAAGGAGCACCTTGACCTTTTCGTTACCCGAAAGGCTGCTCATCTGTGCGTACATAATGCTTTCGTCGAGGCCGAGACCCTGGATAAGCTTGGAAGCGTCGCTCTCTGCCTCCCAGCCGTTAAGCTCGGCAAATTCGCCCTCAAGCTCGGACGCTCTTTCGCCGTCCTCGTCGGAGAAATCCTCCTTTGCGTACAGCTCGTCCTTTTCCTTCATAACCTCATAGAGGCGTTTGTTGCCCATGATAACGGTATCCTGGACGGTGTATTCGTCAAATGCGAAGTGATCCTGGCGGAGAACCGACATACGGAGGTCCTTGGGAATTGCCACGTTGCCCGTCGTAGGTTCAAGCTCGCCGTTGAGTATTTTCAGAAATGTTGATTTTCCTGCGCCGTTTGCGCCGATAACGCCGTAGCAGTTGCCCGCCGTGAAAAGCAGGTCAACATCCTTGAACAGCGTCTGTCCGCCGAACTGCAGACTTACGTTTGAAACTGTAATCATTTTGTTGTTCCTTTCGTCTTTTTCTTTGCACCTTTGCACATATACCACATCAGTATATCACACCTTTCCGAAAAAAGCAAGCAAAAACCGAATAATGGGCACAAAAAATGCCGACAGAGCGTTTATCCTCTCCGTCGGCGATATTCTGTTCGGCTCACGCCGTTGCGTTCCAGAACGTTTTTATTCTCTCTGCCGCCGCCCTGCCGTCACGCAGGCCGTCGTTATAAAGCGGCATAATCACGCTTTCTCTGCGCTCCGTTCTTCCGACGCCTCTTGTCGTTTCGGGGGCGATTACCAGCGCTCTGCCCTCCTTTTCGAGCTTTTCCAGCTCGCTCATCTGTGCGTTATACATCTCGTGGCGGATTTTGAGCGCATTTACCAGTGCAGGGTATTTTCTGTATATAAATGCGGCGAGGTCGGCGGATTTTTCGTGCTGTTTTACATAGCCTCTCGGGCGGGTGAGAATTACGACGACTCTGTCGCAGCCGCTGTTGATAGCCTGTTTAAAAGGGACAGAATCGACAATACCGCCGTCGAGGTATTTTTTGCCGCCGATTTCGATAGGCTTGAAAAGTATCGGCAGGGCGCAGCTTGCACGGAGCTGGAGGAACTCCTTGTCCTCTCTGTCGAGGTCCTGGTATTCCGCCTCGCCTGTTTCGATATTCGTCAGCACGGACACGATTTGTCCCTCAAAGGCGTTGTATGCGTCGTAATCGAACGGGATAAGTCCGTTGGGGATGTCGGAAAACACGAAATCGAGGTTGTAGTAGCTCCTGTTGCCACGCTTGAACATGTGGCGTGCGCCCATATATCGGCTGTCGGCGACATAATTTTTAAGGATTTCCACATTTCTGCCGTACTGTTTCGTGCAGTATGACACTCCGTAGGCAATTCCTGCCGAAACTCCGATAAAATAGTCGGGGGAAAGCTCCGCCTCAAGCATTGCGTCAAGCACGCCGCAGCTGTAATATGTGCGGCTTGCACCGCCCTCCAAAACAAGTCCTGTTTTCATTTGATACCGTCCGTTTCCATTCGTTTTCTTTCGTCTGTTATATTATTATATCACTTTTGGAGGTGATATGCAAGGGGTGGGAAATTTTGGGGGAGATTCCCCAGGCCCCCTTTTGGGTTTTAGTTGCAATAACTG
>JAZNLN010000078.1:0-7448 GCA_045579125.1 Ruminiclostridium sp. | reverse complement strand
AAAAGTCCGTCGTTTGTCCAGTCTGTAACCCATGTTCCGACGGTCGTAACAGAAATGTAATACACGATAAACATTACTACCGCAAATATCGGGAGCGCTAAAAATCTGTTTGTGACAATCTTGTCTATTTTGTCGGAGGTCGTCAGGCCGCCTTTGTTTTTCTTTTTAAGACAACCCTTGATTATTGAAGCTATGTATATGTAACGTTCGTTGGTGATGATGCTTTCGGCGTCATCGTCCATTTCCGTTTCAGCCGCCGCAATATCCTTTTCGATATGGGACGTTGTATCCTCGGACAGCTTCAGCATTTCAAGCACCTTTTCGTCACGCTCGAATATCTTTATCGCATACCATCTCTGCTGCTCCTCGGGGATGTCGTGGAGAACAGCCTCTTCGATGTGCGCTATGGCATGCTCCACGCAACCGCAGAACTTGTGCTGCGGAATTGTCTTTTTGTCCGACTTTGCCGCATTTACTGCTGCTTCCGCCGCCTCGGAAATACCTGTTCCCTTGAGTGCGGAAATCTCCACAACCTTACAGCCAAGCTCGTTTGAAAGCTGCTCAATATTTATTATGTCGCCGTTCTTCTTCACCACGTCCATCATATTGACAGCACATACAACAGGAATGCCAAGCTCCGTCAGCTGTGTGGTAAGGTAAAGGTTTCTTTCAAGATTGGTGCCGTCGATAATGTTCAAAACTGCGTCGGGGCGTTCACCGACAAGATAGTTGCGGGCAACGACTTCCTCAAGCGTGTATGGAGAAAGAGAATAAATACCGGGAAGGTCGGTTATAATGACATCCTTATGCCCTTTCAGCTTCCCCTCTTTCTTTTCTACCGTAACACCGGGCCAGTTTCCGACGAACTGATTTGAGCCCGTGAGGGCATTGAACAGCGTTGTTTTGCCGCAGTTCGGATTACCCGCAAGCGCTATTTTTATTTCCATAAAATGTTCCTTTCTCCGTTAGCAATCGCTAACCGTGCTGCAAAAAATTAAACCGTTTCAATCATCTCTGCGTCAGCCTTGCGGAGCGAAAGCTCATAGCCACGCACAGTCACTTCAATCGGGTCGCCGAGCGGCGCAACCTTACGGACATAAACTTCAACACCCTTGGTTATTCCCATGTCCATAATTCTGCGTTTTACCGCACCCTCGCCGTTAAGCTTTCTGACCGTAACAGTCTGACCGATTGCGGCGTCTTTTAAAGTTGCCATATGTATACTCCCTTCATAGGCGTTCCCGCCTTTTATACCATGATTTTTCCGACCATTTCCTTCGAAACGGCTACTCTCGACTCCTTGACATTGACTATCATATTTCCGCCGATTTCGCTGATAATCGTAACGGTTCCTCCCGCAACAAAGCCGAGGCTTTCAAGAAATTTTCTCGTTTCGGGATTTCCTCCGACCTTTTTTATCGTGTTTTCCTCGCCGGGATTTGCAAGCGTGAGCGGCATCATCGTTATCTCCGTCCTTTGAAAAAGTATAGGTTAGCAAAAACTAACCTTGCTGTCGTAAAAAGAGTTAGCTCTCGCTAACCAAATGCTATTATACTCCTTGATACACCGATTGTCAAGTGCTTTGATAATAAATACTTATTTTTTGTAACTGTTCACATAAATACAGTTAGCATTAGACAACTCGTGCGCAAAATACACAAATCAACAACTTAAACAACAAGCTTTCTGCCGAGCTCCCTGCATAAATCAAGGTCGCTGTCGGACGGCGTTTCGTTTGCAATAAGCCCCTCTCCGCCCGCTATTACAGCTCCCGCCGCAGTACACCGCTCAACCCAGTTTCTCATCCACTCTCCGTCGCCCCAGCCATACGAGCCGAAAAGAGCTATTGTTTTTCCTGCGAGCCTGTTTTCAACTCCGTCGAAGAACGGCGCAAACTCGCTTTCTTCAAGTTCTTCCGCACCCATCGACGGGCACCCGAACGCAATCCTGTCATAATCGTCAACATTGCCGCCGAATGCAGAAACTGCAAAAAGCTCCGCTCCCGCACCCTCCGCAACAGCCTTTGCCATGGCCTCCGTATTGCCTGTTCCGCTCCAGTAAATTACTGCCGTTTTCATAATAAAACCTCCGTTAAGATATTTTAAGAGCACGATAAATATCAGCGCCCTCGTTAAGCTTGCCGCACAGAAAATTTCTGCACTTTTCATAGTTTGAAAAAATCTTCTTCGCCTTTTCCTCGGAGCCATACACCTTCCAGCATCCGCACAGCTTGAAATTTTCACCCTTGTTTTCAATAAATCCGACAACATCCTCAATGGGATAATCGAGAAAAATGCCTATCTCATGCGGAAAATCCACGCACCCTTTCAGCCTGTTCGCAAGAACGGCAATACAGCCGTCAACATCCGAAGTATCGGTATATCCGCATTTTCGAAGCAACTCTCTCGCCTCTCTGCCGCAAAGCTTTTCCCGCAGCATTTTTTCGTTATACACCAGCATAAGCGTACGTCTGCCGCATTTGCATAAGATACTGCTTTTAAGGCCCTTTGCCGACGCACGGCGGTTGAATACCTCGCTCTGCGGCTCAAGCTCAATGCTGTCGGATGCGAAGGAAATAAGACTTGCACATTTTATTCCGAGCAAGGTCGGAGCGGTGTAAAATGCAAGGTTTTTTCCGAATAATTCACATTCTCTTTCGGACATAGCTCCCTCTCTTTCTTGGTTAGCAATCGCTAACCAAGTGTCAAAAAAATAAAACTGTTATCTGCAATACTGCTCAAGAACGGTTTTAAGCGCATTAACGCTTGCGTTATGAACTCTGGCCACGGGAATATCGTGCTTGTGCGAGCGCTGGTTTACACTGTTTACCATTTTGTGCGAGCAGGTATTCGTAAACACAACCATAAGGTCGGGCGTTCCGAGCTTGTTTTCAAAATCACTCGGCATCTGCGTAAACACTTTTGCCTTACAGTTATACGACCTGCATATATCCTTATATCTTGACGCCATACAATCATTGCCGCCGACAACTACTACACTCATAAACTTTTCCTTTCGGTGATTTTAGGTTAGCGTTTGCTAACCATATACAGTATAGCACATCACTTTTCATTTGTCAAGCATTTTTAAAACATGTTTCTGCGCCGCAAGTATTGACAAGGCAAAGCGACAGGGTGTATAATTAAATAGTATTTATTGCGGCATTTTCAGAAAATGGGGGGCATAAAATGAGCACTGTGCACAAAAACCGATTTATGTTTTTTGTATATCTGTTTTTTGTTGCGGTAGCGATAATAACGGAAATAATTTCAATTTCCGACGAAAACAACAGGGGCGTTCAATCCTCGGATTACAGCGACATGATGTCGGGCTGGACGACAGAGGACGGTCTGAACGCTGTGCTTACAGGAATAAACGGTACATATTCGATAAAACATACTCTCCCCAAAATCAACGAAGAAACCATACTCTATCTTAACCTCAAAAGCCTTAACCTTGAGGCATTTGTAGACGGAAGATGCGTATATAAATCCGAACGGTACGCCGAACATTTCTTCGGTCAGACGCCGGGCTCGTTCTTTGCCGAAATTCCGCTCCGCACCACAGACAGCGGAAAGGAAATCATACTCAAAGCAACAAACCCTTACAATGACGACAGCGGAAAAATAACGATGGCGTATATCGGAAACAGCCGTGACATAATAAAAAATGAAATCGGAATTATTCTCCCCGGCTTTATCGTATGCGTGCTGATAACGTTCCTGGGACTGATATTTGCGCTTGCGTTTATCCCGATGTGGATGCACCGTGCGGTAGGAACCGAACTGCTTTATTTTGCGCTATTTGCCTTTAACATCGGCGTTTTCATGCTGACCGACTGCAAATTCTTCCAGCTGATATACCCCGACGCACATTTCTGTCATATGGTTGCAGAAACGCATATGATGCTTATTGCCGTTCCGCTCTTCCTGTTCCTGAACAAGATGTATAGCAGCTGCAACGATATAATGGTTTACTGCATGAGCATAATGTGCAGCTTTAACTTTATCATATGCTATGTACTCAACATTTCAGAGAATATGGACTACCACGAGAGCGTGTGGATTACCCACACAACGTACGTCGTAGGAATAATTTTCCTCATAATCGTACTCGCAAAAGAGCTTATAAGAAACGCAAAAGCGACGATGTACCACAACATAGGAATTTTCTCTATCTGCGCCGCCGCTCTGCTTGATATAGTAATGCTCAAGACAGGAAAATCGTTCGAAACAACGTTTTTCACAAGAATAGGCGTTCTCGTGTTCATCTGCCTTGAGGGCATACAGATTTTCCTGCGGTTCTTCAAACAGTACCGTGAGGCAATGAAAACAAAGCTTGTAAGCCGTCTTGCTTACCACGACGGCCTCACCGAGCTGCTCAACCGCACCTCGTTCACGGAGGATATACAGAAGCTGTCGAAGAATGAAAGCGTAAAAGCAGTTATAGCGATGTACGACGTGAACAACCTTAAACAGATAAACGACAATTACGGCCATGCGGCGGGCGATAAAATGATAATAACCGTCGCAAAGGAAATGGAAAAAATCCTCGGTCCGCTCGGGAAATGCTACCGTATAGGCGGCGACGAATTTGTGTTCATTTCCGACGAAAGCTGTACCGAAGAAACTTTTTCCGAGGCGTCCGCAGCGCTTATGAAAAATCTCGCCGAAACCGAAACAAGCGCTTTCTTTGCGCCGATAACAGTTGCCATGGGCTACTCGGTTGCCGCAGGCGCCGACCGCAGTCTTGACGAGGTAATAAGCGACGCCGACTCAAAAATGTACTCTAACAAGAAACAGATGAAGCTTGCCGCCTGCACGGCGTGACAAGCACGATAACGACAAAAAAACCTGCTCCGCAGTATGCAGAGCAGGTTTGCTTTTTATGTAGGCCGATTACTTGATGATTGTGATGTGGCCGATTATGGGGAGTTCCTTGGATCTGCCCATAAGAGTATTGATGAGGCCGAAAAGAACAAGCGCAAGACTGCAAAGACCTAAAATTGTTGTGATGATACCTGCGATTGCGAGGGGCAGGCTGTTAAGACCGAGAGCTGTACCGAGAGCTGCCTCGAATGTACCGCCTACGATACCGCCTACAACAGCGTTCACGATACCGGCAATAATACCAAGAATTGCGGAAACAATCAGGGTAAGCAGAGCCTGGTTAGCGTGGAATCTTGCATATCTTGAGTTAGGATAAGCAACCAGCGGAATGAAGAACAGAATCCAGAGATAGCTGATTCCGCATGCTACCTTCTGTGTTTCGACTTCGTTTCTGTCAAATTCGTTTGTGTGATCCTTTGAGTTTGTGAAAACATTTCCTATGTTGGAAGAACCTGTTCCCATGCCCGAATTGCCCTGTGCGCCGTCAGCCTTTGCACCGCAGTTCTGGCAGAATGTGCTCTGATCTGTAAGAGGAGCACCGCAGTTTTTACAAAATGCCATAATAACCTCCGAATAAAAAAATCATTATTTTTATTATATAATTTTACAGCCCCGTTGTCAAGAAAAAAATTACATTTTATACAATACGGGACGTGTATTCGGCATTTTTCCGCAGATAACGTTTTCAAAACATTGCTCTTTTGCTGTTTTACATATATTTTTCCGTCAGATGTACCGCCGTGCAGGCGGAATGTAGTGCTCGTTTTCATAAAAACTGTTGATTTTTTCGGCGTTTTGTGTTATAATTTTGGTGTATATCCGATACACAGATTCATATACTGTATAAATTGTGATTTGAAAGGAAACTGTTATGTGCGGAATTGTTGGATACATCGGCGAAAAGGCGTGCACGAGCATACTCGTAAACGCATTAAGACAGCTCGAATACAGAGGCTATGACAGCGCAGGCATAGCTGTTTTTGAAAAAGAACATATAAAAACCGTAAAGGCAAAGGGCAAAATCAACGAGGGGCTTATACCCAAGCTTGATTCTGCGGCAAGACTTTCCGCATGCGTCGGAATAGGACATACACGCTGGGCAACGCACGGCGAGCCGAGCGACATCAACTCTCACCCCATAGGAAACGAACGTGTTTCCATAGTTCACAACGGCATTATCGAAAACTACCGCAAAATCAAGGAATTTCTCATCGGCAAGGGCTACGGCTTTGAAAGCGAAACCGATACCGAAACCGTTGCGAAGCTTATAGATTATTATTACAGCGGCGACCCGGTTGACGCCATAGCAAAGGCTGTAACGGATATTGAAGGCGCATATGCGCTGGGAATTATTTTCAGAGAGCATCCCGACCGCATTTTTGCGGTGCGCAAGGACAGCCCGCTGATTGTCGGCAAGGGCGACGGTGAAATGTTCATCGCATCCGATATGACGGCTCTTCTTGAACACACGAGGGAGTATTATCTTCCCGAGGCAGGCGAAATCGCAGTAATATCCGAAAACGGCGTCGAATTTTTTGACATTCACAAGGCGCCTGTCGAAAAGGAAGTACAGCTTGCGACGTGGGATATTTCCGCCGCACAGAAGGGCGGATTTGAGCACTTCATGCTAAAAGAAATCCACGAACAGCCCGACGCAGTCAGAAAAACCATATCTCCGAGAATAAAGGACGGTCTGCCCTGCTTTGACGAATGCGGACTGACCGACGAAATGCTTCGTAATTACAAACACGTTTTCATAATCGCATGCGGCTCGGCAATGCATGCGGGCATGATAGGAAAATACATAATCGAATCTCTTTCACGCACTCCTGTTATTGTTGACGTGGCGTCGGAATTCAGATACAGGAATCCGCTCCTCAGCAACAAAGACCTCGTTATCATTATCTCGCAGTCGGGCGAAACCGCCGACACAAAGGCGGCGCAGCAGCTCGCAAACGAAGTCGGTGCAGACACGCTCGCAATCGTAAATGTTGCAGGCTCGTCCATCGCAAGAGAGGCGAAAATGGTGATGTATACCTATGCAGGCCCCGAAATTTCCGTTGCGTCAACAAAGGGATATATGGTGCAGACTGCGTTCATGTACCTTTTCGCTTTCAGAATCGCTCTCGCAAGAAATGCTATTGACGAGGCTGAATGCCGCCGTCTTGTAAGTGTGCTCGAAAGCATACCCGATAAAATAAGCAGCTGCATTTCCGACCTCGACCCGTTCCGCAAGGTGTCATCAAAGCTTATGGGAACGGAAAGCCTGCTTTATATAGGCAGAGGTCTTGACTATGCGCTCAGCATGGAGGGCTCGCTGAAGCTCAAGGAGCTTTCCTATATCCACTCGGAAAGCTATGCCGCAGGCGAACTTAAACACGGCACAATCTCGCTCATATGCGACGGAATGCCTGTGGTTGCGGTGACAACGCAGCGTGAGCTGCTCGGAAAAACCGTGAGCAATATGCGTGAGGTCAAATCAAGAGGCGCATACGTTATCGCAATATGCCCCGAGGGCGTTACGATTGACCACGAGAGCGCCGACTTTATTATAGAAAT
>JAZNLN010000077.1:0-2965 GCA_045579125.1 Ruminiclostridium sp. | reverse complement strand
ACCAGCTGAAGAAACAAACACAAAACGGGGGGGCGGGGGGGAATCTCCCCCCGGAAATCACCGCCCCGCCTCGGTTAAAGCAGCGAAAAGTACAGCCCCGCAAAAATTCCGCAGGCAACCGAAAGCACGCCGATTGTGATAAGGCAGGCGGTAAGAGCGCCTGCACCGAAGAACTGCTTTTCGTTTCGTGCCTCCGCCTCAAAGATGTTGAGGGCACGGCGCTGTTCTTCGATACGGATTTTGTCGAGCTGGTCGGCGGTGAGAGTGTATGTGCGGGGCGGCTCACGCCTCTGCTCGGGCTCGCCGATGTGCCTGTAACCGTTGTCGGCGGGCGTATCCTGCACGGGAGCGGGGGTTTCGGCGGGTGCGTAGCTTGTATTCGAGGCGGCTACCGTCGATGCTGTGACGGGTCTGCCGCAGACGGCGCAGTATCTCTGACCGTCGTTTATTTCATTTCCGCATCTTTCGCAAATCATGATTATTTCCTTTCTTTGTCGGCATTAGCGCCGTTTTTTCTTGTATATTCGAACAAAAACTGCTGTGCGACGCCCTCGTAGCCTTTGATGCATTCGGGCAGTCCGTCGGGGTAGTATTCCGCCAGCGCACGTTTTATCCACACGTCCTTGGGGAACACGTCCAGCTTATGAAAGCCGAAAAGCAGGGTGCAGTCGGCAACCTTATCGCCCACACCCACTATTTTCCTGAGCATTTCCCTTGCCTCGTCCGAGCCTGCACGGCTTACACCGTCGAGCGATACTTCTCCGCTGTGTACTTTTCTTGCGGCGTCGAGTATGTATCTTGCACGAAATCCCGCACGGAGCGGCGCCAAGTCCTCCTCACGGAGCGAGGCAAGCCTTTCCGCCGTCGGGAAGGCATACCCGCCGTCGTGCAGACGTTCCCCGAATCCCTCGCACAGTCTTGAAATTATCCCCTTTATGCGGGGGATATTGTTATTCTGCGATATGATAAAGCTTATCAGCGTTTCGAAAGGCTCCTGCCGCAGTATGCGTATCCCCGCAGCAGCCGTGCAGGCGGTTTTCAGCGTTTCGTCGGCAGAAAACTGCGCCGTGAGTGCGCCGTAGTCGAGGGATATGTCGAAATAGTCCTCCCAGAACTGCTCGTCGCCCTCGGAAATGTTCCCCAGCTCAATGCCGTCGGGAAGCTGTCTTGCAGTGATACTCCTGCCGCATACTATGCCCGAGAACACTCCGCCGCTCTCCGTCCAGCGGAAGCATTGCCCGCAGTCAAGCGTGAGCGCAAGGTCAAGGCAGTCGGTTTTTATAAAGTAATTCATAAAATTTCAAAAAAACCTCTTGATTATTTGATAATATTATAATACAATTATTATATAATTTCAAGGCTAATTTGCCGAAAGGATATAATTATGAGAGAAAGTATACTTACAATACCAATTAACGAGGTGTTCGAGCCGAGGGAGAAATGCCCTATCTGCCGCATGAGAAACGAGGTCGAACAGCATATAAGCGAGTACATTATGGGTGCGGCGATGATGGAGCCCGACGTAAGAATAGAAACAAACAGGCTCGGCTTCTGCCACACGCATTTCGAAATGCTCCTCCAGCAGAACAACCGCCTCTCGCTCGGACTTATGCTTGACAGCTACCTCGCCGAGGCAAGAGCCAACATTTTCGAGAAAAAGTCGCTTTTCTTCTCCAAAAGCGCAAAGGCGAAAAAAGCGTCCGAAATCGAGCAGACCTGCTTTGTGTGCAGTAAGGTCGACTGGGGCGTGAACCATATGCTTGAAACGGTGTTTACCATGTTCGTCAAGGACGGCCGTTTCAAAAACCTGTTCAAAACGCAGGAGTACCTCTGCGTTCCGCACTACAACCTTCTTATGTCGCAGGCGCCGCAGAAGCTCTCCAAGGGCGACCTGTCCGAGTTTGAAAAGGCATGCGACGAGCTTGTGGGCGAGTACATAAAGACGTTAAGCGCAGATATAAAGCAGTTCTGCGACAGCTTCGACTACCGCAACGCAGGCAAGCTCCACGGCGACGACATGGAGCACGTCCGCAGCTCTATCGAAAGAGCGGTAGAGTTCCTCACAAGCCGCAAGCCGAGGGTGAAGTAATGGGGTTTTATATCGGTAACGAGTGGGACGAAAAACTTGCCGACGAGATAAAAAAGCCGTATTATCTGGCTCTGCGGGAGTTTCTGAAAAAAGAGTATTCGCAGTACGAGGTATACCCGAAAATGGAAAACATTTTCAACGCCCTGAAATACGCTCCCTACGACAGCATAAAGGCGGTCATTATCGGCCAGGACCCATATCACGAGCCAAACCAGGCGCACGGCCTCTCGTTTTCTGTTCAGAACGGAATAGAACAGCCGCCGTCGCTCAAAAATATACTCAAGGAGATACAGTCGGACGAAGGCATACCGCCGTCGAAAAGCGGCTGTCTGACATGCTGGGCGGAGCAGGGCGTGCTTTTGCTCAACGCAGTTCTCACCGTCCGCCGTGGTCAGGCGAACAGCCACAGAGGAAAAGGCTGGGAGCAGTTTACCGACCGCATAATTTCCATTCTCAATGAGCGTGAAAAGCCGATAGTTTTCATGCTCTGGGGAGCGAACGCCAAGGCGAAAAAAGCGCTTATCACTTCCCCGCATCACCTCGTGCTGACGGCGGCACATCCCAGTCCCCTTTCGGCGTACAACGGATTTTTCGGCTGTCGGCATTTTTCGAAATGCAACGAGTTTTTAGCGGCAAACGGAGAAAGGCCGATTGACTGGACGGTCAGGGAGAATTGATTTTTGGGGGGAGATTTCCCCGTGCCCCCTTTTTTGGTTTTAGTTGCAACGAGTGCTTTTTGTATTGGGGGAAATTTCCCCCAAGACCCCCTTTTTTTGGGGTTGCCCAAAGCGGTGATGTCGTTTTGTGCTGATTGGTTTTTGTATTGGGGGATATTTCCCCTCCTAAATCCCATTTTTCGATTTTCTTGCAACAACT
>JAZNLN010000076.1:0-13738 GCA_045579125.1 Ruminiclostridium sp. | reverse complement strand
CGAGTAATCCCCCGCAGCAGTATGCGGGCGGATATAAAAGCATACCACGCCGTTTTTAGCGTAAGTGCCGTATAGAAGTTTTTAACCCCGCAGTTTTACTGCGGGGTTAGCTGTTTCTTATAAAAGGCAGGAACTGCAAAGACGGCTCATTTTAACTCTCACGGATAAATTGAAATTTATCAGGCTTCTTTTTTCGCTGTCAGAGTTTCAGCAATATCATAAAAACTCCCCACGCAATTAGCAAGTGAAACAATAAAAAATATCTGCATAAAGCCACTTTTGACGTAATATCAAAAGTGGCTTTCAATACTTTTGTGTGATTATCCGATTAGAACTGCGGAGTAATTTTTTGCATACACAGCCGCATGTTACTTCCTGAAAAACTGTATCAGCTCATCGACGGTGATTTCATCAATTTCAAACGCAGGCAGATTATTCCCCGCCGAGGAAATTACAATGTCCCCCGAACGGTTTGTTTCGCATACTGCATCAAATTCGCCGCTCATGGTTTCAATTCTGTCGAAGCCGCATGCAAATCCTGCTCCCGTGAGCTTTGAATATGCCTCCTTGCGGGTCCAGATTTCCGTGAAAAGCACGTCGGGCTCCGCACTTTCTCCGAGAGTTTTCTGTTCGTTCGGCGTGAACCAACGTGCTGCGATTTTCTCCCGAACGTTTTTTATGCGCTCTGCGTCAATTCCTATCGGCATTTCTGAAAATTCTACGAAAATGTCTGTGTCTGTATGCGATATGGAGAAATGCAGACCGTCGCAGTTTTTCAGGCGTGGCTTGCCCTTTGATGAGCGGATTATTTCGATTTCTGCGTTGTTTTTTCCGCATTCCGAAATAACATGCCGTCTTACGAGCAGTTCGGCCAAAAGCGAGCACAGTGCTGATATGTCGGATTTTCTCGTTTCGAGCTCGTTTCGGCGTGAGCCGTCGATAAACGCTCCGAGAAACGCATAATCCTCATATTTTGCATTCTTTTCAAACGTAAGCTTATACATAAATCAATAGCTGTAATAATCCTTGATATATCCGCCGTAGGTGTTCAGGAAATCGTCAAAGCTGCCGAACTGTCCCGAAAAATCGGAGATGTATCCGCTGTAATCTTCGTAATCCTCGTATTCCTCGTAAAAACCGTTGATAAATCCGTCAAGACTTCCGAAGTCGCTTTCAAAGCTGTCAACAAACTCGCTGTAATCCTCGTAATCGCTTAAATAGTAGTCGAGGTAGCTTTCGAAATCGAATAAAAAGTCCTCGTAGTAGTCGTAATCGTCGGTAGGGTCGCTGCTCTCGTTGTCGGAATCATCGCTCTCGTCGTCGGCGGAGTCGTCATACCAATCGTCGTTAAAGTCCTCGCTGTCGGCAGTATCGTCATACCCATCGTCGTTGGTGCTGTCGTCGGCAGAGTTGTTGTACCAATCGTCAGAGGCGGTGCTGCTATCGTCATTATTGTCATACCAATCATCAGCGCCGTTGTCGTTGTACCAATCATCGCTATAATCGCCGTACTCGCCGTTGTCGTAGAATATTTCGCCGTTCTCTATGATAAAGGTTGCGTAGTCGGAAAGGAGATAACTGCCGTAAATATCCATAAGTTCAAAGGCGTAGTAATAAGTTCCGTCAGAAAGCAGGTCCCAGTATATCTCAATCGCATCGCCGCATACATAATCCTCGCCGTAATAGTATTCGGACTCGTAGGAATATTCGGTGTAAACAGGGTAGAGCGGAGTGATTTTGTCGCCGGGGGCAAGCTGTACGTCAATTCTTGACGCAGCGCCGTAGTCGTTTACGCCGCCGCATACGCCCATAACCGAAAGACCGTTTTCGTCGAGGTATATACGGAGATTCGTTTCCGCTCCGTTAAGCATTATCGGCGAGGAGTAGACGCAGTATTCAGCCGTTTCCTCAAGTACAAAGACCGTCAGCGGCTGGCCGTCGGGCAGATAGAACCACTTGCCCTCAAAGTTATCCATGATAACGCCTGTGTCCCAGTCTACCGCCGTGTCAATATCCGTGCCGAGGTCGATAAGCTTGTATTCGCCGCCGTCGTTCCATTCGAGAAGCAGCGAGCAGTCGGCGGAATAGAGGTTGTAAAGACTGTTTTCGGCAACCTGCGTCCAGTAGTAGCCGTACTCGTCAAACTGAGGCTCAACCGCAAGCGTTATACCGCAGTTGTTTTCGTCGGTGTTGTAATAGTTGCTCTCAAAGGAGTACGAATCGTCGTAGCCATAGTAGCCCGAATCGTTCCATTCGGATATGTAGCTGCCGTTGGTGTAGTCGCCCCAGAAAAAGCTGTCGTCGCCGAGCCAGAGTGAGTCGTCGTAAGCGTATACATCGCCGCTGTTTACCGAGCCGTACGCCGCACGGTCAACGAACGAAAGATAGTACGGGTCTATGGCGATATTCTTGAAAATTCCGAGCTCCTGCGAGCCTTGTACGTTCAGGGGGTAGTATATGGACAGACCTGTTGATTCGTTGGCGTCCGAGCCACGCTTGCTTGCAATTACGCAGTCCTGCAAAGCGGAAAGCACCTTGTCGGCGGACGAGATATTTTCCGAAACGGATTTTATCATGTCGCCCATATCGACCATGTTCGTATATCCCTCGTTGCGGTTGTTGCCGCCGTAGTTGCGGGCAGAGATAATGGAACGTGTAACGGAGGAAAGCATAATATCATCGGAATCTGTTTTTTCATACAAATCCTTTGCCCACATATCGAACGCAGTCAGCAGCGGGTCGATTTTCGAAAGGTCTATACAGGAAAACGCAACGCTGTTTTCCTCGCCGTACACGGCGCAGTCCTTATAATGTGCGTCCATTACAGTCTTTGCAAAGGTCTTGTAATCCGTGTTTTTGTCCGCCGCATTTCCGATAGCGGTGTAGTTCAGACCGCAGCCCGAAACAAACTCCTGCGAGGCGAGCATGTAATTGGCGTAGGGAACGAGAATGTTCGCCGTTTCAACCGTCGCCATGAGGCAGGCGTCAAATATAACGCTTTCGAATTTGCAGGTCATCTTGCTGTCTATTGATTCGAACGCAGATTCGATTTCCGTGAGGGAAAGCGAATCGTAGTTGCTGAGCTCGTCAAAGCATACGCCCGTGATACTGCCGCCGCCGTGATTCCACAGCACTGCGTTCATATGCTCGGCGGGGTATTTTTCAATGCTCCACGAGAGGAAATCGGCAAGCGTATCACCGTCGCCCATGTTCTGCGCAGGGAGTTCCTCGGACAGGTACGCCTGCCCCTCGGTTATGATAAAACGCTGTGTTTTGTCGTGGGAAACCATATCGTTCTGCCACGTCTTTGCGCCGCCCGTCTGCACGACGAATATAACGTTCTCCGAGGCGGAGGCGGAAAGCATTTCCTGGAGGTCGGACGTGCCCGAGGCATAGTCGGTTTCCAGATCTGTTCCGCACATGTAAACGTAGAAAGCCCATGTTCCCGAATCGCCCATAGGCACGTTTTCTTCACGGTCTCGTCTTGAAATGTTCAGCAGTCCGTTTTCTGCGAGCGAAAGCATGGTCGCTCTGCCGTATTTGTTTATTCCGTCGTTTACGTCAATGACGGGATTTTCGTCGTCATAGCTGTCGGTCACATCGTCCGGAACAGGGTTGTTTTCGCCGGGGAGGAACGAGCTTATGCTGTCGCCGCCGTCGCAGCCCGCCGCAGTCATAATCATTCCCGCCGCAATAAGCAGCGCCAAAATTTTCTTTTTCATATTTTTTCCTTTGCCGTTGGTTTTATTCTATACATAAACATAATATCACAATTTGCTCCGCAAGTCAATTACAGCGAAAAAAATCCGCCCCGTGGCTCACACGGGACGGAATGAATTACAAGCCCTTTCTTCTCTTTGCGTCCTCTTTTGCACGCTGTTCGTTGTCAAGGGTTCTTTTTCTTATTCTTATGGACTTGGGAGTAACCTCAACGAGCTCGTCGTCGGATATGAATTCAAGGCTTTCCTCAAGGCTCATTCTCTTGTAGGGTATAAGGCGGAGCGCTTCGTCGCTGCCGCTTGCACGGGTGTTGGTGAGGTGCTTTTTCTTGCACACGTTTACGTTTATATCTCCCGCTTTCGGCGACACGCCGACAACCATGCCCTCGTAAACGTCAACGCCTGCGTCAATGAACATCTGACCTCTGTCCTGTGCGTTGAAAATGCCGTAAGCGCAGGCTGTGCCTGTTTCAAACGCAACGAGAGAGCCGACTGTTCTTGTCGGGATTTCTCCCATATAAGGCTCGTAGCCGTCGAAAAGGGTGTTGAGAATGCCCTCGCCCTTTGTGTCGGTCATAAATTCGCTTCTGTAACCGAAAAGGCCTCGGGAGGGAATGCGGAATTCGAGGCGGGTTCTGCTGCCGACAGGATTCATCGACTGAAGCTCTGCTTTGCGCACGCCCATTTTCTCCATAACCGAGCCCACACTTTCCGCAGGAACGTCGATAACCAGCTTTTCCATAGGCTCGCACTTTACTCCGTCAATTTCCTTATAAAGGACTCTCGGCGTGCTGACTGACAGCTCGTAGCCCTCACGGCGCATTGTTTCTATGAGTATGGACAGGTGCATTTCGCCTCTGCCGGCAACGTCGTATGCGTCGGCTACGTCGCTTTCGCTTACACGGAGAGAAACGTCCTTGAGGAGCTCACGCTCCAGTCTTTCCCTTATCTGTCTTGAGGTTACGAATTTGCCCTCTCTGCCTGCGAACGGGCTGTTGTTTACGGAGAATGTCATTTCTACCGTAGGCTCGCTTATTTTTACGAAAGGCAGCGGCTCAACACAGCCTGTCGAGCAGATAGTCTGTCCGATAGTTACGCCCTCAATTCCCGAGAAGCATACAATATCGCCGACGGAAGCCTCCGTTACGGGCTTTTTGCCGAGTCCGTCGAATGTATAAAGGCTTACTATTTTTGAGCGGAACGGAGTTACGTTTCCGTGATAGTCGCAGACCATGACTTCCTGATTCTGCTTTATAATGCCACGCTCAACACGTCCGATTGCGATTCTGCCGACGTATTCGTTGTAGTCGATAGCGGAAACAAGCACCTGAAGCTCGCCGTTTTCGTCGCCGTCGGGAGCGGGGATATGTTCGATTATTTTTTCAAAAAGCGGGATAAAGTCCGTGCCCGCATGGTCGGGGGAGTAAGACGCCGTACCGTTTCTTCCCGAGCAGAAAACAACGGGGCTTTCAAGCTGTTCCTCGGTTGCGTCAAGGTCGAGCAGCAGCTCCAGCACCTCGTCCACGACCTCGTGGTTTCTTGCGTCGGGGCGGTCGGTTTTGTTTACGACAACTATTATCTTGTGACCGAGCTCCAGCGCCTTTTCGAGTACAAAGCGTGTCTGCGGCATTGTTCCCTCAAAGCTGTCAACCAGCAGAAGAACGCCGTTTACCATTTTCAGTATACGCTCAACCTCGCCCGAAAAGTCGGCGTGACCGGGAGTGTCTACGATGTTGATTTTAACGTCCTTGTAATATACGGAAGTGTTTTTTGCAAGAATTGTAATACCTCTTTCTCTTTCGAGGTCGTTGTTGTCCATGACACGGTCGACCGTAGCCTGATTTTCACGGTAAATGCCGCCCTGCTTGAGCATTTCGTCAACAAGGGTCGTCTTGCCGTGGTCAACATGTGCGATAATCGCAATATTTCTCAAATCGTCTCTTTTCATTCTGTTCCTCTTTCCTTTGTTCGATTTATTCTGCCAAATATCTATTATACACGTTTTTTCGCTTTTTTAACAGATATTTTTTTGATGATTTTTGTATTTTCCGTTATTTTATTATTGTAAAAATTGCACAATGAAGTAACCTAAAATTATCCGTGTTATTTTTTTTAATATGTTGCGAAAAAGCGGCGGAAGTGGTATAATGTATGATATAGAAATATACTCTGACGTATTTTCCTGCGTCGGAACGGAGAAGATTATGGACTGGATTTATCATTTTGACATAGCGGCTGTCATTCTTGACATAATGCTGCTTATACAGTTTTACGCAACCAAGCAGGTTAAAACGAAATCAAGGCGGACGTTTGCAATTCTGCTGTTTACGGGTATGTCGGCGGCGATACTTGACCTTGCGACGATTTATCCGCTGACGCATGCGGATACGTTCCCGCTGGCGCTGAATCATCTCATAAACGCTGTTTTCCTTATGTTCACAAACCTTGTTGTTCCGATTTTCACTTACTATTTTATCGTAACAATTGACGAACATACGGTGACAGAATTTCCCAAACGCTGGTGGTATTTCCTGCCGTCGTTTACTTCGCTGATACTTACAGCTACGTCGCCCTTTACGGGTCTGGTTTATTATTTTGACGAAAACCTGCAGTATCGTCATGGTTTGGGTGTAATCATCCTTTATGCGTCAACGATTTTATATATCAGCATAATTGTCGGTCTGCTTATAAAGAATCGTCGGGTAATTCCGAACAATCAGTTCGCCGCTATGACTATATACATTGTTTTTTCGATACTTGCAATCGCAATACAGGCAAGCTTTCCGTCTCTGCTGGTGCAGATGTTTGCGTTCTCGCTTGCTCTGAACATGGGCTTTAACCTTATCCAGCGTCCGTTCGACCAGGTAAACTATGTAACGGGCGTATTCAACAACAAGGCGATGGTGATGGATATTACCAACAAAACTGCCGCAAGACGCAAATGCATGGTTTACAGCGTAAAGCTGGAGGATT
Source organism: Ruminiclostridium sp. (assembly GCA_045579125.1). Taxonomy (GTDB): domain Bacteria; phylum Bacillota; class Clostridia; order Oscillospirales; family Ruminococcaceae; genus Ruminiclostridium_E. The sequence continues at coordinate 7,046 of JAZNLN010000076.1, read as the reverse complement.
TCGACGCTATCGACAATATCTTCGGAACTACCTACGGAAATATGGTGCTTCGTGAAATCACATCGTTTTTCCGTTCCGTAAAAGGAAACGCCGCCATGTATCAGGCACACAGAAACCACTTCGTTTTCTGCGTTGAAAACAAGGAGGAAATGGCGCTTGCGGAGGCAACCGCACGAAGAATACACAAGCGCTTTGACGAGCCGTTTGTGGTAAAGGGTGACAATGCGTGGGTAAAGGCGGTTATTTTCGAAATGCGCTGCCCCGATGTTTTCAGCAATGCAAAAAATATAATCGACGTTATCGAGTATCTGCATACCTGCGAAAGACCCTTTGTCAACGACAATATCAACATCGCAGGCTTTAACCTTATCGAAAAAATCGACCGTACAAACCACATGAAAGCGATTGTTGAGCGTGCGATTTCGAAAGAGGAATTTATCGTTCACTACCGTCCCGTGTACTCAATCAAAGAAAAAAAGTGTCTTTCGGCACAGGTTGAAATGCGTCTGTTCAACGAGGATTACGGTTTTATAGATTCCGAGGAAATCATGACCGTTGCCGAGCAGAGCGGCAAAATGACAAGAATAAGCGAAATCATATTTGAGGAAGTTTGTCGTTTTATTTCGGAGAAAAAACCGCAGCAGCACGGATTGCAAAACATAGAATTCTGCCTGTCCATGGCGCATCTCATGCTGTCCGACTGCATGAGAAAATTCTATTCGCTGCTTGAAAAATACGAAATTCCTTACGATTACATACATTTCCGCATAACAGAAAGTACGATTGATTCGTCGCACCAGAAAATTCACGAGATAATGAACAAGATGTCGGAAAAGAACATTAAATTCACTCTTGACGATTACGGAAGCAACCGTACAAGTACGTCGAAGATCACAAGCCTGCCCTTCACGGGCGTTAAGCTTGACAAGTGGCTCGTACATGCGGCGGGCGGCAGCGAAAAGGTGCTCAAAATGCTCGTGCATACGGCGAACGTAATGTGGGATATGGGAATGGACGTTGTTGCCGACGGTGCTGACACGGAAGATGATATTTCGCTCCTTGAAAGCATCGGAATCGACCTCGTTCAGGGCTCGTATTTCAGCGGTGCAGTTTCGTCCGGTGAGCTGCTGGGACTGCTTGGTGCGGATAATTCCGAAACGGCAGAGGCAGAAGAATAAGCACTGTCAGACATAAATGCAGAATAAGTCCACGCACCGCAAAAATGCGGTTCTAAACAAATGGACACACAGAAAGCCCCGCAGTTGAAAATACTGCGGGGCTTATTTATATGAAATTCTGCGTTAAATTTTGAAATGCACGGGCATACCGTTTTTCATTCTTATTTTTACCTCGCCCTGGATAAGCGGGAGGAAATATCTGAACGCATTTTCGTTTACGTCGTTTCCTGCGGGGGTAATCCATTCGGAAGGGACCATTTTTTCCTTGTTTGCGATTTCCGAGGCGTCAACGGCGTCGATGTCGATTACATAGGGAATGTCGCTTATTCTTCTGAAAACCATGACCTTTCCCGTTTCGCCGCTGAGTGCGGCCGCTACGCCTGCCGAGCCGATTTTTTCGGATTCGTCAATATCTGTTTTGGAGCACATGTGCGACGAGCAGCGCTGCATTACGTTAAGCTCCACGGAGCGCACCTTGCATCCGATTTCACGGGAAAGCATACGTTCAAGACACTTGCCGATTCCCGAGAGATATTTGTGGCCGAAGTTGTCTACTGCGCCCGACTGGTAATCGCCGTCTGCTTCGTCCTCGGGGATTTCCACGCCCTCCGAAACCGCTACGACAACGGCACGGTGTTTTGCCATCTGTGCTTTTACGTCTTCGATGAACTTCTTTACGGAGAACTTGCGTTCGGGGAGGTATATCAGGTGCGGAGCGATTTCGTCGTTCGCACGCAGTACGCAGGTGGAGGCTGTGAGCCAGCCTGCATGCCTGCCCATAATTTCGATTATTGTTACGGACTGGATGCTGTAAACCGAGCTGTCACGGATTATTTCCTGAACAGTAGTGGCAACATATTTTGCCGCAGAGCCGAATCCGGGTGTGTGGTCGGTTACGCAAAGGTCGTTGTCGATTGTCTTGGGGATACCTATGACCTTTATGTCCGAGCCTATTTTTCTGAAATAGCGGGACAGCTTTTCAACCGTGTCCATGGAGTCGTTTCCGCCGATATAGAAAAATGCCTCTATGCGGTGCTTTTCAAAGCATGCCTTTATTTTTTCGAAAATTTTCTCGTCGTCCTCTGCAATCTTGTAGCGGCATGAGCCGAGCACGGTTGACGGAGTCTGTCGGAGCAGTTCCATATCGTCGTTTGTTTTGATAAGGGTTTTAAGGTCGACGAGGGAGTCGTTTATAATGCCCTCGATTCCGTTTATTGAGCCGAATACAGCGTCAATCTGAGGAGTTTTCAGAGCCTCCTTGTAAACGCCGACAAGCGATGCGTTTATGGCACAGGTAGGTCCGCCCGACTGGGCAACAGCAATGTTCATTTTACAGCAAGTCCTTTCATTTTTTTGTTGCAAAAGAAATGCCGCAGATACGGCAGTACGCCTTGCTTTGCGCATGGCTGTCCGTCCGAAATGCGACGCCTTATATCTCACCCGAAATTCATTATATCACATAATTCGGGATAAATCATCGCTTTTTTTGCATTTTTTCCGTTTTAGACAATAGAAAAAATATTAAAACGATTACTTTCAGAAAAATAGACAACGCCTCAGACGCACGGCCCTGCGGCGTGCGGGAATCTTTATATGAAGCTGTTCCGCAGCCCTTGCCCGATTCGGAATAAACAAACAGCCCGACAGGTGTAGAGCCTGCGGGCTGAAATCAATCTGTATAGTTTCGGAAAATGTTTTTTTCAAAAGCTTTTGCGCTTCTGATTATATGCGCCCGGGTTTATCAGCTTACAGCGAGTGCGGAGATGATGACTACCGTTTTCTTGTCGGAGTCAACGGGCTTGATTTCAACGACATGCTCGGAGGCTGTGTCGTAGCTTGCGATTTCCGCAGCCTCAACGTAGTTGCCCCAGCCGCCTGCGAAGTCGCCGTTGATTGTCTTTACCTTTTCGCCGTCGATGTAAACGTCAAACTTACCGCCGCCGTTTATCTGCATACCGTAGAATACGCCGATATTTCTTGCCGTTACGGTATACTTGATTACTGCGCCGTCCTCAAACTTGCCGTCAGCGCCCGATGTAACACGCCATACGCCGTTTATGTTTCCGAATGCTGTATCCTTGCCTCTGAAGCCTACGATCTCGTCGGGAGTGGAGTTGATGTAGTTGAGGCGTGCAGCGTTTGCATAAATGTCGCCTGTTGCGGCGGAGGAGAAGCTGCTTTCGGCGGAGGTATCAATACTTCCGAGCTTTGCCATTACGTCACGGAGATAGTTTGTGATAAGCTTTGAGAGGAGGTCGTGGCCGGGAACGTTGGGGTGGATGTTATCGTCGGAAATTGTATCCCATACGAACATTCCGCTGTTGATTGCGCCGAGAATAGCGTTCTTGTATGTAATAACAGGCAGGTCGTAGGACTTTGCGATTGCCGCATGCTCTTCCTGGAAGCTTGTTCCGTTTTCCTGCGTCATGCAGATGCAAACGACAGCGGGATTTGTGCTGTGATTCCAGATTTTGCGGAGCAGGCTGTCGTAGGAATTCTTGTTTCTTTCGGTCGCCTCCGTTGTGTCGTTTACGGAATATTCAACGAACACGAGGTCGGGATTCTTCGAAAGCACGTCGTCGTCAACTCTGTGCACGCCGATATATGAGCCTGTTGCGCCGATGCCCGCTCTGTTGTAGTTTATCGTAGCGTTGGGGAATGTTTCCTCAAACCACTTTGTTGTAAGATATGCGTAGCAGAGGTTGTCGCCTGCGGACGAGCCCTGCGTGATAGAGCCGCCGATGTAGGAGATGTTCACCTCTCCGCCGTCCTGTGCCTTCTTGATTACCTTTGCGAGTCTTGCGAGGTTGCCCTCGTTGTAAACCGAGTTGCCGAGGATTTCCTCAAGCTGTGCCTCGCTTACAAAATAGCCGTCGACAGGCTCGCCCGAAAGAGCTACGCCGGATACGTCGGCGTATGCCGCTGTCTGTGTTGTGGTTTCGGGTGCGGCTGTGGTGTCTGCCGCCGTTGTGGTAGTGTCTGCCTCTGTGGTAGTGTCTGCGGCAGTTGTATCCGCAGCCGTTGTTGTGTCTGCCGCAGAGGTAGTATCTGCCGCAGTGGTATCAGCCGCTGTTGTGGTGGTAGTTGCTGCCGTTGTCGTTGATTCGGTTGCCGCAGGAGTGCCGCCGCATGCCGCCATACTGCACATCATTCCGATAATGCAGAGTAATGCTATTTTCTTTTTCATTTTATTTCTGCCTTTCTCTGCGGCGCACGCCGCCATACTTTGCTGCGGAGCGCATTCTCCGTGCTTTCCGCACGTCCTAATATACCACTCTTTTTGTAAAAAGTCAAGGGAAATGCACTTTTTTCACCGTATTTTCACTTGCAAAACAGCGTTCCGTATGGTATGATTACAGTAATAAAAAACGAAAGGAAAACGATTATGAGATATAACGGAAACAACGCCGCATATGCGTTTATGGGGCGTATAGATTTTGAAAAGGAAAACGAGCCGCTTTTCATTTATGCGGGCAGTATGGTAAAGCTGACGTTCACAGGCACATCTGCAAAAATATTTATCAAAAATGTAAACATGCATACATATTGTTCAATCGGCGCAGTGCTTGACGGCGTTCAGCAGTGCATACAGCTTGCCGACTCCGCCGACGAGCAGGAGTTTGTCATAGCTGAAAATCTTGAGGACAAGGAACACACGCTTATCGTGTTCAAGCGTCAGGCGGCGGCAAATTACTTCTACTTCTGCGGCTTTGAAACCGACGGCAAGGTTGTTCCGACAAAGCCGTTCGGAGATTTTAAAATTGAGGTGTTCGGTGACAGCGTATCTGCGGGCGAGGTGTGCGAGGCTGTATATTACGAAGGCATGCCTGACCCTGCCGACCACGGCAGCAGATACGACAACGCATGGTTTGCGTATCCCCTTGTGCTTGCACGCAAGCTCGGCGCACAGGTAAACGACAATTCACAGGGCGGCATTGCGCTTTTCGATGGCACGGGATATTTCTACGACAAGGGCTATGTAGGGCTTGAAAGCACATATGACAAGCTTCGTTATGTTCCGTACGCTCCGCTTGCGGTGAACGGATGGGATTTCTCCCGCTACACGCCCGACCTCGTTATCTTCGCTATCGGACAGAACGACGCAAATCCCGACCCTAAAGCCATTTACAAAGAGGAGTACGCAAGGAAATGGCTTGACAAATACGAGGAAATTATAGGAGAGCTTGCGGAGCGTTACCCCGAGGCACGTTTTATCCTTATGACGACAGTTCTCCGTCACGACAGGATATGGGACGAGGTGCTGGACAGGGCGTGCGCCGAGATGAACGAAAAGATAGCGGGCGGCCGTTTTGAACGTCATATTTTCCGCAGAAACGGCGACGCAACCGACGGTCATCCGAGAATAACCGAGCAGGAAGAAATGGCGAACGAGCTTTATCTGCACGCAAAGGAAATGTTTTCGGATAAGCTGTAATATCGGGGCAAACCGCTGAATAAACTGCAATAGAAATATTGCGGGAGGTTTGTTCATGGAGGAAAAGAACATGACTACGGCGGAGGTGCCGCAGTTTACCGCTCCGAAATCCGTGCCGAAGTACGGTAGGGGCTTTATGACTGTAATCGCCGTGCAGGCGGTCGTCTGCGCAGTTATTGCCGCATTTTTCGGGATAGCGTACCTGGCTGCGCCCGACGTGTTTTCGTATGCGGTGCAGACCTTGCTTGAGGCGGCAGGACTTTGATAAGGTTTCAAATGCGGCGCACCGAGATACGGCTGGAGTTTGCGTTTTTTGCGGCGGCGGCACTGCTCATGGCGTTCGACGGAACGGGAGCGGCAATGTGGGGAATTATCGCATGCTTTCTTCACGAGGGTGCACATATCGCCGCAATGCTTCTGCGCAGAAAGCCGCCCGAGAAAATCAGGTTTTACGGCGGCGGGATAAAGGCGGTGAGCGTTCGCTGCTGCAACGACGTTTTTGTGCTTGCGGCGGGCTGTGCGGCAAATTTTGCGGCATTTGCGCTTGTGTACCCGTTTTTTCCGAGCGGGAATGCGGCGGTTTTTGCGGTCGCAAATCTGCTTGTCGGCTCGGTAAATCTTCTGCCGCTGGGAGCCAACGACGGCGCACGCCTGCTTGAGGGCGCAGTTCTCCGTTTGTATCCGCCCGAAAAGGCGCTTGCGGTCATGCGTGTCTGCGAAACCGTCGCTTCTGCGGCGTCGGCTGCCGCTGTTTTTCTTCTTCTGCTGTCGGGATATGTCAGCATTTTCGCCGTTGCGGCGGCGGTTATATCGCTTACTGCGGAGCGTTTTCTGCACGGTTTTTGAACAGCATGTCAAAATATCGGCGAAAACAGGCTCAAAAACGGTTAAAATCCCGATAATGCAGGAAATTTCAAAAAAAGCTTGCATTTTTGCCCGAACAATGATATAATATTAAAGCATTTGATACCGTGTACTGCCTTTTCGTGGCGGGCACGTGAGTAATGCAAGGCGAAAAGCCAAACATTAAGAGGATAGTCCGCTGCGCCAAAGCCGTTAAGGTACGGCTTCGTCATGCAAGGGCATGAACGTACGAGTATGGCGTAAGAATGTCTGAAAACAGGAGGATTTTAAAATGGACGCACTCAAGCTTATTGCACAGGACAGCTTCAAGGCTGAAGCACCCAAGTTCAACGTAGGTGACACAGTAAAGGTTCACGTAAGAATTACCGAGGGCGACAAGTCCCGTATCCAGGTGTTCGAGGGAACAGTTATTGCCAAGAAGCACGGCGGCATCAGCGAAACATTCACAGTTCGCAGAGTTGCACACGGCTGCGGCGTGGAAAGAGTTTTCCCGCTTCACTCCCCGTCTGTTGACAAGGTAGAAGTAGTAAGAGCAGGCGCTGTTCGCAGAGCTAAGCTTTACTATCTCC
>JAZNLN010000075.1:0-8294 GCA_045579125.1 Ruminiclostridium sp. | reverse complement strand
GGATGTCCGCACTTGTCTGTATAAAAAATCCACGTTGCAATTCCCGCACAGGAAGTCTTTGGAAGGGGGTGCGGGGGATAACCTTTCTTCAGAAAGGTGTCCCCCGAAAGAGTGCCCGCTCCAAATCAGATAAAACACTGTCTTCGGCACAAAAGCCTATAAATCAAATGTGCAAAAGTTTAGGGGCGCCCTTTTCAAAGGGCGCGGATTTCCTCTAAAAGAGCCCCGCCCACTTCCCCCTGTATCTACATTTTGCAGTATTCGCCGCCAACTAAGCAAGCTCTTTTTTTAACAAATAGCTATTGACAGGTGAAAATACACCTTATATAATATATAAAGGAGAATATTTCTTTTTTTAAAATAAAACAAAAGGAGAAAATGATATGTTTTGTTCAAACTGCGGCTTTAAATTAGCCGATGATGCGGTTTTCTGCACTGAATGCGGTCAGAAAGTCGTTGTCCCGCAGGAAGCACAGCCCGCTCCCGCACCTGTTGCAGTAGAGCCCGCACCCGCACCTGTTGCGGCAGAGCCTGCACCCGCACCTGTCGAGGTTGCACCTGCTCCCGCACCTGTTGCAGTAGAGCCCGCTCCCGCACCTGTTCAGACTGCGCCCGCACAGCCCGCTGACAACGGGGCGTACATCCCGAACGCAGAGGCAATGGGCGGATATGCAATCCCGCAGAAGCCCGAAAAGCCCAAAAAAGAGAAAAAGCCGGTGAATAAGAAAAAGCGTGCGCTTATCATAACTGTATCCGTAATTCTCGTTATCGGAATCGTGTTCCTTATTCTCCGTCTCACATGCTGGGATAAGCTTGAGCGTCTGGTAATGGGCGAGGAGGCATACAGAGAGTCTATTCAGCAGAAGTCGGTAGCTCTCCTTATTTCCGACAACGCAGAGGTTGCCGCCGCAACAGGCAACATCTTCAACACAGTTGCAAAGCCCCTTTCCAACGCATACAAGTCCTACACGGACAACGCAACGGGCTGGACCGAAATGGAAGAAGGCGCCTCGGGCGCATTCGGACTTGTTTCCGCATACGTCATGGAGAATTTCTCGGGCGACAGCCTGACAAAGCTTATCGGCTCAACAGGCGCAGAGGTTTCCCTCTCTCCCGACATTTCCCTCGGAAGCTATGCAGATTCTCTGCTCGGTATGGTTCCCGGCGTGAGCGCAGATGAAATAAAGGAAATCGTTGCGCTTATCGACGGTACCGAAATGAAGTATTACTTCTCCGCACAGGGCGAGGACCTCCGTGCAGGCCTTGAAATCGCTTCGGGCGGCACACCCGTTGCCAATGCGGATATATACAAAATCGGCGACAAGATGTATCTTGCGTTCCCGTTCTGCTCGGAAACTGCGTTTGTTATCGACGTGGAAATGGGCACGGTGACAGAGGTAGCCCCCGAGTTTGCGGCTCCCGACGCAAAGGAAATCGAAAAGCTTATCAACGAACTTATCGAGTGCTACGTTGATGAAATTACTGCGCTCGGAAGCGAAACAAAGTCTGCGGAATACGATTGCGTGGGCGTAAAGCTTGCGGGCGACGCAGATGTTACCGTAATTACGAGAAACGACATCATGGAAATTCTCGCAAGACTTTGGGAAACATTCGACAGCAACGAATATTTCTCCGACTACATAGTAAACTTCATGAACAGCTATGTTTACTATAACGGCGGCAGCTTTACCGTAGAAGAATACCACAGACAGAACAAGGAGCTTGCCGACAGTCTGCGTGCCGAAAAGAACCCCAACGACGACGAGGATGCAATGACCGTTGAGGTATTCGTAAACGGCAGCGGCGATGTTGCAGGCTTTGTTACGACCCTGTTCAGAGAAAAGAATGACCCGATTATCCGTTTCTATGTAACGGGCGGAAGCGAAAAGCTGTACGCTGCCGAGGCGTTCAACTACGGCAGCACATCGGTTATCTTCGTCAAGAATAATTCCGACTCGGGAACGGGCAAGATAACCTTCGGCACAACGCTTGACGAAGAAGTTGTAAGCTTTGACATCGACTATAAGGACATCAAGACCGAAAAGCTCGGCGAAACCGAGATTATTACGGGAAGCATAAAAATTGCTCTCGGAGAAAACAATTCCTTTATTGATTCCGTTCTGACGGACGAAGTGAAGAAGGGCGCCGAGATGGCATTCAAACAGCTCGGTATCGACAATTTCGAATTTGACAAGGCACTCAAGGATATTTACATTTCCGTAGAAAGCAAGAAAAACGGCGACGCAGCGGAAGTAAAAATCAAGATTCATGCGTCCGAAATCATCGACCTCGGCGCAACCTGCAAGATTACGCTCGGCATAGATAAGCCCGTAGCGGCTCCGACAGGAAACATTATAGACATTCAGAGCGCAATGGCTGATCCGACCGTGCTTGAGCCGTTCATAGGCGAGCTTGCGGCACAGCTCAAGAACATTCTCGCAAGCAACCCCGAGCTCGGCGGACTTCTTGCTATGGTTGGAGTTGACGAAAGCGCAATCGACGGCATTGTAAGCTCCTTTGCGGAGTTAAGCGCCGACGCAAAGAACGAAACCTTACGCTCGGAGATTTACGAGCGCCTCGGAAATGCGTACAACGAAATGGTTGACGCATACAACGAGTCCGAAAACGCATATTCATATTCGAACGAGGTTTCGGATACAATGGATTTCTATGACGAAATAATCGACGCCGTATATTCAACCGACGACACAGACGAGCTGAATATGATTAAGGAATACAGCGTGCCCGAGTTCGAGGAGCGTGTAAAGCAGGTTATTTCGGACATCAAGAGCGGCCCCAAGCAGAAGGTAAAAATCCTCGTTTCGGGCGAAGGCGACAGAGCAACGCTTGACACAATGCTTGCGAACGCAGACCTTAAATGCGACTACGAAATATACATTCCCGACAACTACACCGATTACACCGAAATTATTGGAAATCTGGCGACAGGCAGAAACAGTGACAAGTACGACATTGTCGTTGCAGACTCAATGGCGGCGGAAATTTTCGCAACAAACCCGTATTATGTAATTCCAATGTCGGAGCTGGGCGTTGAGTTCGGCGAAAGCGACTATTTCAAGGGCGCACTTGATTTCGTAAAAACTTCGGAGGGCGACGTTATGGGCATGCCGTTTAACTACTGCCCGACAGTTACCATTTATAATAAAGAGCTTGCGAGTCAGTATCTCGGACTGAACAGCCCCGAGGAGGTAGAAGGCTATCTCCGCAACGCTCCCTCGGCAATGGACCTGACCGCCGACAGACTTGCAGGCAGCGGCGTGTCCATGTTTGCGGGAATAAACGACGTTATCCGTGTTACACAGGCGAAGAGCAAGCAGGCGTGGGGCTCCGACGACGGATTTGCCGCACTCGGAGAGTCACTGATAAAGGCGGGCGACCTTGCTGAAAAGGGCGCAATCGACCTCGGCGTGGAAATATGGAGCGACGAATGGAAGCCCATTAACAGCAACGCTATGTTCTATACAGCTCCCGCATGGTTCCTGAGCGGTCTGAGCAACAGTTATATCAACCCGTCCGAATGGGGCATATGCAACGGATTCAGCGCTTACACATGGGGCTCTTCCGCTATGTTCGCACTCAGCGGCGGAGAAAGCACAATCGGCACAAAGGAGATCATTCAGGCTCTTTGCTGCGACGAGGAAACGATAAAGAAAGCGTGCGACGCAGCGGTTGTATTCCCTGCGCTCAAGGACGCCGCTTACGGCCTTGCCGACGGAGAACTTGCGGCAGAGCTTGAAGTAATATACGACGACAGCGAAGCGTATGAAAAGATGCTCGCCGCCGCAGAAAGCGCTGACGGCTGCACTTACAATATAGTCAACTACGAATGGCTTGATGACGTGGCTGAAAACTATTTCGAAGAACGCTTCGAGTATAACGACAGAGAGAGCGCAGACTCGTATATACGCAACGTTTTCGGCTCATAAACCAAATGAAAGGAATATAATACCAATGGCAAAAATGAACGAAAGCTTTTCGGAGCTTAAAAAGAGCTATCTCTTTATCGAGATAGGCAAGAGAGTGCGTGAGTACATCGGAGCGCACCCCGACAACAAGATTATCAGAATGGGTATCGGCGACGTAACAATGCCGCTCGCCCCCGTCGTTGTTGAGGCTATGAAGAAGGCGTGCGACGAAATGGGCGTTAAGGAAACGTTCAGAGGCTATGAGGACAGCGGCATGGGCTATGATTTTCTGCGTGAGGCGGTAGCGAAGTACTACGGCGGCTTCGGCGTTGAAATCAGTGCCGACGAGGTGCTTATAAGCGACGGCGCAAAGTCCGACTGCGGCAACATCGGCGATATTTTCAGCTCGGATAACGTCGTGCTCGTAACCGACCCCGCATACCCCGTATACGTTGACTCAAACGTAATGGGCGGAAGAAAGGTTATTTACGCCGACTCCAACGAGGAAAACGGCTTCGCGGCAATGCCCGACGACAGCGTAAAGGCCGATATAATTTACCTTTGCTCCCCCAACAACCCCACAGGCTCGGTTTACACAAAGGAACAGCTTGCGGCGTGGGTTGCGTACGCAAAGAAAAATGACGCAGTAATTATCTTCGACAGCGCTTACGAAGCGTTTATCAGCGACGAAACTCTCCCGAGAAGTATTTTCGCAGTCGAGGGCGCAAGAGAATGCGCAATCGAGATATGCTCTCTGTCGAAAACGGCGGGCTTTACAGGCACACGCTGCGGCTACACGGTAGTTCCCAAGGAGCTCACGCTCGCAAAGGCGAACGGCGAAAGAATAAGCTTTATGCAGCTCTGGTGCAGACGTCAGGGAAGCAAGTTCAACGGCGTTTCTTACCCCGTACAGAGAGGCGCCGAGGCTGTATTCTCCCCCGAGGGCATTAAGCAGACAAGAGAAACTATAAGCTACTACATGAACAACGCAAAGGAAATGTGCAAGACCTTTGACGAGCTCGGAATCAAGTACACGGGCGGCAAGAACTCGCCCTACATCTGGTTCCGCTGCCCCGACGGAATGGACAGCTGGTCGTTCTTCGACAAGCTCCTCTGCGAGGCGGAGGTTGTCGGCACTCCCGGACAGGGCTTCGGCAAGAACGGCGACGGCTGGTTCAGACTGACGGCGTTCAACACCTACGAAAACACAGTCGAGGCTATGAGCAGATTTAAAAAGCTCCTCGGCAAATGAAACTGAAAAAATTATCCGCAGCGGGAAGGGCGTGCGTAATCGTCGGTGCGCTTTTCCTTGCGGCGGGCATCGTGTTTTTCCTTATACCATTATTTATAGGCAGGCTTAATGCGGGCGCATTTTTCGGCTTTGCGGCATGTCTGGCGGCGGCGGTACTGCTGCGGCTGCACGCCGTGCCGGAAAAGAGCCGTATCCTGAGGCGTATTCTTGCGGTATGCACAGCCCTCGGAGCGGCGGCGCTCTCGTATTTTGCTGCTTTGACATTCAATATTTACGGTGCGGCGGGAAATTCGCCGCAGATTTATGTGACAGCCTCGGGCGGCGCAGAGGAGGCTCCTCCGATGATTGTTTTCGGCTGTCTTGCGATAGGCGACAAGCCCTCCGCTATGCTTGAGGGCAGACTTGAAGCGGCGGCGGAATATCTCAAAACCTATCCGACAGCTATATGCGTTGTATCGGGCGGCAAGGGTGAAAACGAACAGTACGCCGAAGCCGACGTTATGAAAAAATACCTCCTTGAGAAAGAAATAGAAGAAAAAAGAATTATTATAGAAAATAAATCCACAAGTACCTACGAAAATCTCGAATATTCGCTGGGCATTCTGCGTGAAGCAGGGATTGACACGTCGCATATTGTCATATGCTCGGACGATTTCCACATCTACCGCATTACGCTTATGGCGGAGCATTTCGGGAGCAGCTGCACCGCCGTCGCCTCACGGCGCTCGGGCTTTTTCTACCCGATGTATACGGTGAGGGAATGGCTGACAGTCAGCGCATGGTACTTAGGCTTTTACAATAAATAAACAGAAAAGGGACAAAACAAATGAGAAAAACAAAAATCGTATGCACTATGGGACCCTCGACAGCTGACGACGAGGTGCTCCGCAAGCTCATGTTAAGCGGCATGAATGTCGCTCGTCAGAACTTTTCGCACGGCGACCATGAAAGCCATAAAAAGGTTTTTGAGCAGGTGAAAAGGCTCCGTGAGGAGCTCGGACTGCCGATAGCGTCGCTCCTCGATACAAAGGGCCCCGAGGTCAGAGTAAAACTGTTCAAGGGCGGCAAGGCTCTGCTCAAGGACGGAGATTTCTTCACGCTGACGACGAACGAATGCGAGGGAACAAGCGAGCGGGTTTCGATAACATACCACGACCTGCATAAGGACATCGACGTCGGAACAAGAATACTCGCCGACGACGGTCTTATCGAAATGAAGGTCATTGAGATAAACGAGGTCGACGGAGGACACGATATAAAGTGTCAGGTAGTTCACGGCGGATATTTAAGCAACAACAAGTCCTGCAATTTCCCCGGAATGCATTTCTCCATGCCGTATGTGAGCGAGCGTGACCGCTCCGACCTTATTTTCGGCGCAGAGCTTGGTTTCGACTTTATTGCGGCGTCGTTCGTAACCTGCGACGAGGATATTCTTGAAATCCGCAGAATACTCGACGAAAACGGCGGGGAAAACATTAAAATCATCGCTAAAATCGAAAACCAGGAGGGCGTTGACAATATCGACGACATTATCCGTGTTTCGGACGGAATTATGGTTGCGAGAGGCGATATGGGCGTTGAAATTCCTTTTGAGGAAATCCCGAGAATACAGAAAATGCTCATCAAAAAGGCATATAACGCAGGCAAGCAGGTTATTACCGCAACACAGATGCTTGACTCTATGATAAAGAACCCCCGTCCGACAAGAGCGGAAACAACTGACGTCGCAAACGCAATCTACGACGGCACAAGCGCTATCATGCTCTCGGGCGAAACCGCTGCGGGCGCATATCCCGTTGAGGCAGTCTGCACAATGGCGAGAATTGCCGAAACGACGGAAAACAACATCGACTACGCAAAGAGATTTTATTCAAGAGATTTCGGCGAGGGCGTAAACGTAACAAACGCTATATCTCACGCTACCGTTACAACCGCTCTCGACCTGCGTGCAAAGGCTATCCTTACCGTAACAAAGGGCGGCGGAACGGCGAAGCTCCTTTCCAAGTACCGTCCGACAAGACCTATCATCAGCTGCACCACAAGCGAGCAGACATGGCGCCAGCTCAACCTTTCGTGGGGCGTTGTGCCCGTTATGGCGGAGGAAAAGCAGAGCACGGACGAGCTGTTCAACCATGCGGTTGACTGTGCGGTTGAAAAGGGGCTGCTTGAAAACGGCGACCTCGTGGTAATTACGGCGGGCGTGCCGCTCGGCGTATCGGGCACGACAAACCTTATGAAGGTACACGTTGTCGGCGACGTTCTCGTAAAGGGCACGGGCGTTACGGAAAAAACCGCAACCGCTCCGCTTTGCATTTGCAACACAGAGGAAGAGGTGCTCCGCCGCTTTGTCAAGGGCGACATTCTCGTTGTTCACGAAACATCCAACGCTATTATGCGCATACTCAAATCCGCAAGCGGCATAATCACCGAAAAAGAGGGCACAGACTCTCACGCCGCAGTTGTCGGACTCACGCTCGACATCCCCGTAATCGTCGGCGCAGAGAACGCAACGCAGATTTTAAAGAGCGGCACGACGGTAACTATCGACGCCGCAAAGGGTCTTGTTCTCGCAAATTGAGGCGTGAGCCCCGCAAACGGTACAGGAGGAAAAGTCTATGCGTTCAGATTATGCAACCGAGCAGCATTGCCATAACTGCATAAACCGCAGAGAAGCCTCGCTTGAGGCGATAAAGAAATGCACAAAGCTGACGTACCTGCTGTGCGGCGGCGGTATACTTGCAATAGCGGCGTATGTTCTGGCAGGCTTTGCCATTCTCAGTCTGACGCACAGGATAGTTGAGGTTGAGGTGTTTCTGAGCGGCGATTCCGACCTGCTCCTCGACATGGATTTCGTGCTGTTTTACGGCTCAATCGGTGGGCTTGCTGCAATAGCGGCGCTTGCATTCTTCGCCGACATGTCGCACTCACGGAGCTTTTGCATAGGGCTTATTTTCGGCTTTCCGATTATGGCGGTTTTCGCCGTCGTATGCCTCGTCACAGGGCAGAAATTTATGATTATATATATAGTTATGCTTATTTATTCCGTCATAATGACGGCTGTTCAGTTTCGGGTGCTCCGTGCGCTTGACGAGCTGCACGCTCTTAAATCCGAGCCC
>JAZNLN010000074.1:0-32367 GCA_045579125.1 Ruminiclostridium sp. | reverse complement strand
TTATCGGCATCGGCGGCTCATACCTCGGCGCAAGAGCAGCTATCGAAGCGCTCCGCTCCTGCCTTTACAACTCCTTAAAGAAGGACACTCCCGAAATCTATTTCGTAGGCAACTCCATAAGCCCTACATACCTCAACGAGGTTATTTCTCTCGTAGAGGGCAAGGATTTCTCTGTTAACATAATCTCCAAATCGGGTACCACAACCGAGCCCGCACTCGCTTTCAGAGTGTTCAGGGAAATGCTCGTTGAAAAGTACGGCGAGGAGGGCGCAAAGGACAGAATTTACGCAACAACCGACAAGGCAAGAGGCACTCTCAAGGAGCTTTCCGACAGCAAGGGCTACGAAACCTTTGTTATCGCTGACGACGTAGGCGGACGCTTCTCCGTTCTGACTGCGGTAGGTCTTCTCCCCATTGCGTGCGCAGGCTGCGACATCGACGCTATGATGAACGGTGCTGCCGCTGCGGTTGCGGATTTTGCCGACCCCGACTTAAACAAGAACGACTGCTATAAGTATGCGGCTTTAAGAAACATTCTCTACCGCAAGGGCAAGAGCGTTGAAATGCTCGTTGCATATGAAAACTCGTTCGCTATGATGAACGAATGGTTCAAGCAGCTTTACGGCGAGAGCGAGGGCAAGGACGGAAAGGGACTTTTCCCCGCTTCCGCAGTTTTCTCAACCGACCTCCACTCCCTCGGTCAGTTCATCCAGGACGGCTCCAAAATCCTGTTTGAAACAATAGTAAACATCGGAGAGCCCCAGAAGGAATTTTTCCTCAAGGACGACGCTGACAACGGCGACGGCCTCAACTTCCTCTCCAACCAGAATATGTCCATCGTAAACCGCAAGGCATACGAGGGCACAATTCTCGCTCACACAGAGGGCGGCGTTCCCAACATCGTTCTCGACATTCCCAGACTCGACGAATACGAGCTCGGATACCTTATCTACTTCTTCGAAAAGGCATGCGCAATTTCGGGTTACATGCTCGGCGTAAATCCGTTCGACCAGCCCGGCGTTGAAAGCTACAAGAAGAACATGTTTGCACTCCTCGGCAAGCCCGGCTATGAATCCCAGAAGGCTGCTCTTGAGGCAAAGCTCAACTAAGTCACCAGGGGCGGACGCCCTTGAATATAGCGGCGAAAGCCGCAAATACACTAACGGAGGATACTATTATGGTAAAACTTATTCCGGGTAAAAAAGGCTCAGGTAAAACAAAATTATTGATCAATGCTATCCATGACGCAGAAAAGCAGAGCAAGGGCAACGTTGTTGCTATTCAGCTCGGCTCTTCTCTGAATGTTGATATTTATCACAAGATTCGTCTTATCAATGCTGAGGATTACAAGCTTGCGGACTACAACGACGTTTACGGCTTTATAGCAGGCATCCTCGCTTCTGATTACGACTGCACCGATATTTTTGTTGACGGTATTTTAAGAATCGCAGGACGTGACCTGGACAAGATTGCGGTTATGCTCGACAGAATTGCCGCTATCGCCGACAACACAACAATTACATTCACAATTTCTGCGGATGTAAACGACCTGCCCGATTCTGTAAAAAAATATCTGTAATGCTATTGACAAACAAAAATATTTATGATATAATCTAAAACGTGCCAATTTAGGAGCGTAAAACTGCGCCCCTAATCATAAATATTTCGAATTTCAGAGGGAGGTGCGAATAATGGCAGTTCCAAAGAGAAAAGTATCAAAAGCAAGACGTGACAAAAGACGTTCACAGGTATGGAAATTATCTGCACCTGCATTTTCTCGTTGCTCAAACTGTGGCGAGCTGAAGGCTCCTCACAAGGTATGCGGAATTTGTGGTTATTACAACGGTAAGGAAGTTATTGCTCAGAAAGAAGCTTAATCTTCATAACTAAGTAATAGGAAAAAGGGCTTGGCTTTTGCCGGGCCCTGTTTTTTTCAACCTGCACGGGTATAATAATGCAGGAACGGAAAATCGGAAAGGAATGGTGCGCAAATGCCCAATCTGATAGCAATAGTCGGACGTCCGAACGTCGGAAAATCGACGCTTTTCAATAAACTGACAGGAAAAAGAATATCCATCGTTGAGGATACTCCGGGTGTTACCCGTGACAGAATTTACGGACAGGCGGAATGGCTTAACCGAAGCTTTATGCTCGTTGATACGGGCGGTATAGAGCCTAACACAAAGGATGTAATCCTCTCGCAGATGAGAGCGCAGGCGCAGCTCGCAATCGACAGTGCCGACGTCATCATCTTTGTCGTTGACATTACAACGGGCATGACCGCAAGCGACGAGGACGTTGCCTCAATGCTGCTCAAAAGCGGAAAGCCTGTCGTGCTGTGCGTGAACAAATGCGACAAGATAGGAGAAGTGCCCCCCGAGCTGTATGAATTCTACAACCTCGGTCTCGGCGAGCCTATCCCGGTTTCCTCCGTCCACGGACACGGAACGGGCGACCTGCTTGACGAGGCGTTCAAGTATCTCCCCGAAACCGACGAGGAGGAATACAGCGAGGACTACATCAAGGTTGCAGTAATCGGAAAGCCGAATGCGGGCAAATCCTCGCTTATCAACAAGATAGCGGGCGAGGAACGTGTTATCGTTTCGGATATTGCGGGAACGACCCGTGACGCCATAGACAGCGTAATCGAACGTGACGACGGAAAATACGTCTTTATCGACACCGCAGGCATACGCCGCAAATCAAAAGTAACCGACAACGTTGAGCGGTACAGCGTGCTCCGTGCGTACATGGCAATCGACCGTGCGGACGTGTGCGTAATAATGATAGACGCAAACGAAGGCTTTACCGAGCAGGACAGCAAGGTTGCAGGCTATGCCCACGAACAGGGCAAGGCGAGCGTAATCGCAATAAACAAATGGGATACAATCGTCAAGGACGACAAGACCATGCAGGAGTTCACCAAAAAGCTCCAGGTCGATTTCTCGTTCATGTCCTACGCTCCGTTCGTTTTCATCTCCGCAAAGACAGGTCAGCGCATAGACAAGCTTTTCGAGCTTATAAACTACACGCTTGAGCAGAACGCCCGCCGCATTACAACGGGTATGCTCAACGACCTTTTGAGCTACGCTACGTCAAGAGTTCAGCCTCCGTCGGACAAGGGCCGCAGACTGAAAATCTACTACATGACGCAGGCTTCGACAAAGCCGCCTGCGTTCGTATGCTTCTGCAACAACAAGGAGCTTTTCCACTATTCATACCAGCGGTATATCGAAAATCAGATCAGAGAGGCGTTCAAGCTTGACTGCACGCCGATAAAAATGATAGTTCGTGAAAGAGGTGAGAGTACATGATTTATGTATGCTTTGCTCTCGCAGCAATTATTCCGTATCTCCTCGGCGGCATCAACTCCGCCATCATCGTTACAAAGATAAAGTCGGGCCAGGACATCCGTACCCTCGGCAGCGGTAACGCAGGCCTTACAAATACCCTGCGCACGCAGGGAAAGGCGGCAGCGCTGTTCGTGCTTCTCGGCGACGTGCTGAAGGGCGTGCTGTCGGTTGTGCTTGTGCGTGTGGCGTTCAATCTTCTTGCGGGCGTTGACGTTGGAAATCCCGAAAGCGGTATGATGTGGGTGCTTTTCCTTGCAGGCGTATTCGCAATCCTCGGCCACGTTTTTCCCGTCTACTACGGCTTTAAGGGCGGCAAGGGCATCCTCGTCACGGTTTCTGTGCTGCTGGCGATTGACTGGCTTCCCGCTGTGCTTTTATTCGGCATTTTCGCCGTAATCGTCGCTATTACACGCTACGTTTCCCTCGGCTCAATCGTTGCGGCGATACTGTACCCGATAACGATACTCATTTTCGGCCTTGTGTGGACCAATCCGTCGGTTGTTCTCAACACCGTTTTCTCCGCTCTGATAGGCGGACTTATCGTGTTCATGCACCGTCAGAACATCAAAAGACTGTTAAACCACACGGAAAACAAGCTCGGTCAAAAAAAATAACCTGAAAGGGATTTGCTATGGCTAATATTACCATTCTCGGCTGCGGTTTCGGCACTGCGCTTGCGGTTATGCTGGACAAATGCGGCCACAATGTAACTGCCTGGACAAAATATCAGAATGAAATCGACGACATTCTCCGCAACGGCGAGCACAAAAGACTGCTCCCGGGCGTGCCTGTGCCCCCTTCGATTTCATTCACAACCGACCCCTCTTGCGTAAAGGGCGCAGACCTTATTATAACCGCTATTCCCTCCCGCTTTCTCGGCGACGCCCTTGAACAGGTCAAGCCGTTTGTTGAGAAAAAAAGCGCAATCCTGAACGTCGGCAAGGGTTTTGTCGAAGAATCGAAAAAACGCCTTTCGGAGCTTATCTGCGAGGTATTCCCCGAAAACGACGTTGCCGTTATGGCGGGACCGTGTCATGCGGAGGAGGTCGGCAGACTTATCCCGACCACAGTTGTTGTCGCAAGCAAGAATACGGCGTGCGCCGAAAAAATACAGGATTATATGCAGAGCAAAGCGTTCCGTGTGTATGTCAACGACGACGTTGCGGGCTGTGAGCTGGGCGGTGCGCTGAAAAACCCGATAGCTCTGTGCTGCGGCATTCTCAAAGGTATGCAGCTCGGCGACAACACCTCTGCCGCACTTATGACAAGAGGTCTTGCGGAAATAACAAGACTCGCAGTCGCTCTCGGAGCCAAGTGGGAAACATTTGCGGGACTTGCGGGCGTGGGCGATTTAATCGTAACATGTACGTCGATGCATTCAAGAAACTACCGTGCGGGACTGCTTATAGGCGAGGGCATGTCCGCCGCCGAGGCAGTTGCTCAGGTAGGAACGGTGGAGGGCTACGGCTGCGCAAAAATTGCGTACGAGCTCGCCAAGGAGCATAATGTGTCCGTACCGATTATCGAACAGCTCAATCTCGTCTGCTACGGCGACGCAAAGCTGAACGAGTGCGTTTCCGCTCTTATGACCCGCCCCAAGACGCACGAAAAGGAAGTATTCTGGGAAGAATAAGCGCATAAATTTGTATCTATTACACATAACGGAGCCAAAAAAACGGCCACATTATCATTATTTCGGAAAATATCAAAAAAAGCACTTGACATTTTCCCCTTTTTCCGTTATACTGTTAAGGTATCTAAAACCGAAGTTTATTACAACGGATAAAATATTCACTATTATTTGAAGGAGGTGCTGACCCATGGCAAAATGCGATATCTGCGGAAAGGGTGTCACTTTCGGTATTAAGGTTTCCCATTCTCACAGACGTTCCAACAGAACTTTCAAGGCTAACGTTCAGAAGGTAAAGGCTCTTGTAAACGGAACTCCCTGCAGAGTAAACGTATGCACACGCTGCTTACGTTCGGGTAAGGTTCAGCGTGCAGCTAACTGATAACCCGCTAAACGTGACTGATTAAGGAAAGCCTGATTTTTTCAGGCTTTTTTTATTCGCCGTCCGAAACATGCGACAAAATATCGTCAAAGTGGGAAAAATAAGGAAAAAACCTCGTCAACCCCTTGACAAGCCTTGTTTTTTAATATATAATAATAAGGCTGACCCATAGGAGCAATCGGCTCCGATAAGGTTTACTACAACAAGAATGGAGGATTCATTTTATGAAAAGAACATACCAGCCCAAGAAGATTCAGAGAAAGAAGGAGCACGGCTTCAGAAAAAGAATGAAGACTGCTAACGGCCGCAAGGTTCTCGCAAGAAGAAGAGCAAAGGGCAGAAAAACACTGACATACTAATATGGGATTTTATTCCAAAAAGTATATCAGCATAAAGAAAAACCGGGAATTTCAGTTTTTGTTTAAAAAAGGCGCAAGCGTAGTAACCTACGCTTTTGCCTGCTATTTCAAGGAAAATAAACGCAGATTCAACCGCTGCGGCATTGTGACTGGCAAGAAGATTGGCAACGCTGTAAAGCGTAACCGTTCAAGGCGGCTGATAAGAGAGGCGTTCAGACTGATTGAACCCGAATTACGCAGTGTAACCGACAAAAGATACGACTTTATTTTCGTGGCAAGAGGCGCAACACCGTCGCTCAAGTGCGGCAAGGTGCAGGCACTTATGAACAAAAAGCTTGTGCCTGTGGTTCTGGGAAATAACAAAGATACGCAGCACAATGCGTGACCGCATTGCAATCGGCTGTATGGTTGACGATACAGATATATTCTTGATATGAAATATATTTTTATTTTTATAATAAAGCTATACAGACTAACTCTGTCTAAAATTTTGCCCCGCGCTTGCCGTTTTACACCAAGCTGCTCGCAGTACGGACTTACTGCGATAACTCGCTTCGGTGCGGTCAAGGGCGGCTTTTTGACGTTATGGCGTATTATCCGCTGCAATCCGTTTTCCGAGGGAGGGTATGACCCCGTGCCCGAGGAATTTTCAATTTTCGGGAAAAAACGCAGAAAAAAATAATTTCCCGTATTATGTAAAGGTGTGATTTATTATTAACTTCATCTACTCGCTCATTGGTACTCCGCTCGGTTATATCATGTGGCTCATTTACCTCGTGGTAAACAATTTTGCGGTAGCAATTCTTATTTTTACGATTATTATCAAATTCGCAACATTCCCGCTCAATCTTAAACAGCAGAAGAACACCGCTATTTCACAGCTGTTTACCCCCAAGGTAAGGGAAATCCAGCAGAAGTACAGAAACAATCCCCAGAAACAGCAGGAGGAAATGGTAAAGCTCCAGAAGCAGGGCTACAACCCCACAGGCGGCTGCGGCACAATGCTCTTGACGTTCCTTATCCTCTTCGGCGTCATCGACGTTGTATACAAGCCCATGACTCATATGGAGCATATCGACAGCGGCAGCATAAAGTCCATTGTCCAGCTTGCAAAGCAAGCGGAAATTACCTCTGTGCTCCTTTCAAACGACGGCGATAAGCAGGTTGTACTCGATTTTATCGACGAAAAAACCGCTATTATAACAGTTGACAAGCCCCAGGTTGTTCTCGAAAAGGAATTTGACGCAGTAAAGCAGGGCAAGCCGATAAACGAGCTTACCTACGAGGAACTGATGCAGTACGCAAACTTCACCGACACAGACCTCGTAACCCTTTCCGACACAAATTCACGTCTTTCCAACCAGGTTAAATCGCAGATTACACTTATCCGCTCCAACTATATGGAGGGAAATCTTTACAGCGAGCTGCGTGCTCTCAAGGTGTTCACGCAGAACCCCGACCTTTTCAAAAAGGTAACTTCGCAGGAAAATATCGACAAGCTCGATAAGCTTTCCGAAAACATGGTATTTATGGGCATCGACCTCGGCGAAACACCGACGCTTGAGCTCAACGCACTCATCATTATCCCGATTCTCTCGCTTCTGTTCAACCTGCTCCAGGTATTCGTACAGCAGTACTATCAGAAGAAAAACAGCCCCGAGCTTGCAGCGCAGATGGGCGGCGGCATGAAGCTCTTTATGTACTCTATGCCCCTTCTCTCGCTCTACATCTCGTTCGTAGTGCCCTCCGGCGTTGGCTTATACTGGGCAATCAGCGCAGCCATAGCAATCATCCAGACTATTATCACGAACAAAATCTGGCCCCACGAGAAAATCCGTGAGGAGGCCCGTGCAAAGATGGAGGCTGCTGCGGCAAAGAACGAAACCCGCACGACCGTAATCAAGATTGACGAAAACGGCAACGAGGTTCAGACTACCGCTCGTCTTTCCGAGCTTTCGCAGAAGGAACTGAAGGAATACCAGCGCAAGAAGCTCGAAGAAGCACGCCGTGCCGACGCAGAAAAATACGGCGAGGAATACATCGAAAGCGACGAGGATTAAGAAAGGAACGTTTATGGAAAAAATATACTCCGCCAAAACGCTCGATGCGGCAAAGGAAATGGCATTCGCAGAATTTTCCGCACAGGGCATTGACGCAGACAGCATAGATTTTGAAATACTTGAGCAGCCTGTAAAAAAGCTTTTCGGAACGAAGGGCGAATTTAAAATCAAGGCAACCGCAGCAGAGCCCGCCGAGACTCCCGCAGCCGCTCCGTCCGCTGAAACTGCCCCCGCTGAGGAAACTGCTCCCGCAGCTGCCGCAGCAGGCGAAAAAATCAGCGTAGACAGCGAAAAAGTAAAGACCGCAATAGCATATCTTACAAAGGTGCTCACAGCGCTCGGCGTTGAGAATTTCAGCATCAACCCCATCGACAAGGGCGATATTATCGTGCTTGACATCGTAGGCGACAAGCTCGGTATCGTAATCGGAAGAAGAGGCGAAACGCTCGACTCCTTACAGTACCTCGCAATTCTCGCAGGCAATCGCAGCGATGAACAGCAGTACTGCCGCATTTCGGTAGACTGCAACGGATACAGAGAAAAGCGTAAGGAAACTCTTGAGGCGCTCGCAAAGAGAACTGCACAGCGTGTATTAAAGCAGGGCAGACGTGTTACTCTTGAGCCTATGAATCCCTACGAAAGACGCATTATCCACAGCACAGTCGCAGAAATTGAAGGCGTATCCAGCCACTCCACAGGCGAAGAGCCTTACAGAAAGGTTGTTATCTCCTCGATAAACAAGCCCTCCTACGAGGACAAGGGTGACAGACGTGACGGCAGAAGAGGCGGCAGAAGAGGCGCTCCCAACGCAGGCCGCTCCTATAAGCAGTCCACAGGTTTCTCCACCTCGTTTGAGCGTGAATACAAGCGCTCCAGACAGGTTGAATACTCGCAGGAAACAGTTGACCTCGAAAAGGATGACTCCATCGTTTTCGGCAAGATTGAACTTTAATATCAGCGGGAATTGGAACCTTCGGGTTTCAATTCCCTTTTACTGGGCTATAGCCAAGCGGTAAGGCAACGGACTTTGACTCCGTCATCTCGTTGGTTCGAATCCAACTAGCCCAACCAGATACGCCCCTGCTGAAATGGCAGGGGCTGATTTGATATAGAACAGCAATTAAAACAGCGGCGGGAGGTACTATGGACATTTTAGAACTCGAAACGACGATGTGGGAGGCGGCGAAAGCACGAAACTCCGACGCATTCCTGAAAGTAGTTGACAAAAATGCAGTCATGGTCTGCGGCGGGTATCGCTGCAGCGGCGCAGAATACGCCGAAATAATAAAGGATTTCGACGTTGCGGAGTACGAAATAACAGGCTTTGAGCAGACTGCGGCGGCGGAAAATCTCCGCCAGGTGCATTATGTAATCAGAACAGAGGTTTCGTGCGCAGAAAACTCCGACCTTGCGGGCAGTTTTCACATCACGTCCACATGGCAGAAAACGGACGGAGAGTGGAAGCTGATATTCAATATGGATTCAAGGATATTAAGTTAAAAAGGTTAGTCCCTTCTCGGCTGAACGCCGAAAAGGGGCTTTTCTTATGCTGTCCTCTGCAATCGCAAAACAGTCTTACACAAACCTGAACGACTTTAAATTGGTGTCGTGCGCCAGCTCAATCGTTACCGTATGCACGCCGTCTGCCGCCTTTTTTATCTCCAGCTCGCCGTTAATAAAATGCTCGGGCGACTGCGTAACGCAGATTTTCGACTCGCCGACGGGTGCTCCGTCGATGTAAACTCTGATACTGCCTGCACCCGCAGTGGTTGACGCCGCATACATCAGTTTCGTGCAGCCGTCAAGCCTTGCGTTTGCGTATGTAAGCCGTGTTTCCCAGTGCGTCTGTCTAACGTAATGAACGCCGCCACGCCACGAATAGCAAATCCGTGCGTTCGTGCTTTCGTCGAAAGCTTTTGCCTGCGTAAGCATGTTCAGATTTCTGCAAGGAAGCGGCGGAGCAACTACCTCCGCACAGCATTCACAGCGTATATCCTCGCTTGACGCACCCGCCATAAACGTATATCTGCCGCCCTCAAGCACAAGCTTTTCCGCCGTCATATCGTAAACCGCAAGCTCCGACAAGGGCACCGAAAGCGTGAGCTTTTCCGTTTCTCCTGCCTTGATATGCACACGTCTGAATGCGCAGAGCTTTTTTATCGGGCGTGCCGCCGCCGAGCCGTCCATGCGGAAATAAATCTGCACGACTTCGTCGCCGTCCGTGCAGGACGTATTTTTTACGTTCAACGTGAGCTGAACGGCGTCCTTTCTGACTGACGCTTTGAGTGCGCCGTATCTGAACGACGAATAGCTGAGGCCGTATCCGAACGGGAAAAGCGGCTCGCCGTCGTAGTAAAGATACGTCATTTTGTTCGCCGCTATGTCATAATCCTCGATGTCGGGCAGTTCTGCCGCCGATTTGTACCACGTCTGCGCAAGGCGGCCTGCGGGGTTGTAATTGCCGCAAAGCACGTCCGCAACCGCTGTGCCCAGCTCGGCGCCTGCGTGCGAGGTGTAAAGAATTGCGGGGATGCTCTCCTTTTCGTAATTCAGCGCATACGGATAGCTCGAAACCAGCACCACGACCGTATTCGGATTAGCCTCGTACACGGCCTTTATCAGCTGTCTGTCATGCTCTGACAGCTCCAGGTGCTTTCGGTCGTAGCATTCTCTCGCAACGAACATCGGATTGTTGCCCACGCACACTACCGCCGTGTCGCACTTTGCTGCAATTTCGGCTGCACGCTGAATACCGCCGCTTACAAGCTCCTCGTCAAACAGGAACTCGGCTGTTGTTCTCGTGTTTTTCGTCGGCACGATTTCGCCGTCTTCGTTCACCGCAAGACCCATGCGGCGGCGGGTTTTGTATATTGTATGTCCGAACGCCTCCTCGGGACGGAGCGTTTCGTCGCAGAACCAGCGGAATGTCGATTCGCTCACTGCCTCCGCCTTGCCCGAAACGAACACATATTTTCCGTTCAGGGCCGATTTCAGCGTTGTTTCGTCCTCGCTCCACGCTTCACGCATAAACTCCGCCGCAGCTGTTATCTTGTCGCCGTCCGCCTTTATTTCGCCGTTTTTGCGTGCCTTGAGGTATTTTCCTGTCTTGACGGAGCGTATAGCGAGGCGGTCGTTTGTATCGTCGAACAGCACGTTCTCCTCGCCGAATATCCTCTCCATGCCGTCCTTAATCGTATATCCGTACGACGCATAGCCCGTGTACCAGTCCATCATCAGGCAGTCGGCGGAGTAGCCGAGAACTGCGACCTTGCCGCCTGTTTTTAAGGGAAGTATTCCGTCGTTTTTCAGCAGTACAACATTTTCGTCCGCCGCACGCTTATTTGTTTTCCTATATTCGGCGCAGTCAAGCTTGTCAGGCGAAATGCCGCACAAGGGGAAGCCGTCGTCGAATTCGCCTGTCATAAAGCGAGTTTTCAGCGTTGCATACACCGCACGGTCAATGTCGCTTTCGTCGATAAATCCCATGTCGAGCGCCTCTTTTGCCGCCGTGCGCACCAGCTCGGGGTCGTCGCTCATAACGTCTGCACCGGCCTTCAGCGCCAGCGCCAGCGATTCGGCATGAGAGCCGCATATCTTGTGAGCGGTTACGTTCTGCGCAAAGTCGCCGCCGTCCGACACCACAAGCCCGAGCCCCCACTGCTTTTTCAGCACCTTATCAAGGTCGGGATTGCACAGCATCGGAATGCCGCACAGCTCGTTATATGCCGCCATGACTGAATATGCGCCGCCCGCAGTTATCGACGGACGGAATGCGGCGTAGTAATACTCGTGCTTCAGACGGTCGTTCATGCTCGCCGAACAGTCCATTCGTGTTTCCTCGTTGTTGTCGGCGCAAAAATGCTTCAGCGTAGGCACGGTCGTCATGAAATCCGGCTTGCCGCCACGCATCGCCTTTGTGTACGCCGTCGTCATAGCTCCCGTCAGGAACGGGTCCTCGCCGTATGCCTCCTCGTTTCTGCCCCAGCGTGGGTCACGAAGCATATCAACCGTCGGTCCCCACGTCATGAGGCTGATGTTCGGGTTTTTATGCTTGTTTATTCTCGTTTCGGCCGCCGCTATTTCTCCGAGCTGCGACATAAGCTCCGTGTCAAATGTTCCCGCAAGACCGATAGGCTGGGGGAAAACGGTGCTGTATTCTTCCTTTGTACGGCCGACAAAGCCTCGTGCGACCTCCGTTCCGATGTTGCATAGCTTTACGCCGAGCCGCTCAACAGGCTGGTTTCTTGACGGCAGTAAACCTGTTTTTTCCTCAAGGGTAAGCCGTGACATAAGGTCGGCTACACGGGTTTTAAGCGGCAGTGCGCTGTCCTGAAAAGGATATTTTTTCATAACTCCTCCTTATTTTCAAAAAAAGTATTGACAAATATGTTTTTTGATGCTATAATAATATAGCATTGAATGCGGGTGTAGTTCAATGGTAGAATGTCAGCCTTCCAAGCTGAACACGTGGGTTCGATTCCCATCACCCGCTCCATAAAATTGCCCGTCGGGCTTTTTATTTTCCGAGCGCCATTAGCTCAGCTGGATAGAGCAACCGCCTTCTAAGCGGTAGGTCATTGGTTCGAATCCAATATGGCGTGCCATTATATATGGTGGGTGTAGCGTAGCTGGCCTAACGCGTCAGTTTGTGGCACTGAAGATCGTGGGTTCGAATCCCATCTCCCACCCCATTAAAAACTCATCGAAAGATGGGTTTTTTATTTTACGTTTTTTCTGATAAAACGATATTTTTAAAATTTATAGGCCTGACCTGCTGCTCCTGTTAATTCGGGAGCATTTTTATTTCAAAACAGGCTCACAGCTGCGAACATCGGAGAGGAGCAGAGGCGGCAGCGCTGTTTCCGAAACCGTGCTTTCAATAAACCGCACACGTCTGCGCCAAACGAGAGCCGTACGGCAGGCTTTACCGCAAAACGTTGTAAAATGCGCCTCTGCGTTTGTGTAATCGTTTTTATAGACAGTGTTTTTTCGGGCAGCATACCTTTCGGTACTACTGCCCGCATTTTATGAAATAACTATTTTTTCGCCGTCGGAATAAACCGTGCATTTGCCGTATTCCTTGGCGGTCTGGAGCGTAACTCCGACAATTTTTATCGTCACGTTCGGGTGGAGCGTGCGGCTCACCTTGAGCGTTCGCTTTGACGAAACCTCTATCTGATTTTTTATCTCCGCAAGACGGCGGGAAATCGGGTGCTTTTCGAGCGTTTTCTGAATTTTGAGCCTTATTGCGGCGCTCAGGAACTCGGCTTTTTCGGGGGAGAGCTTGTTTCCGTTCGCCTTTTCGCTCTGGAGTATCTCTACCGAACGCACGATTTTCTCTATGTCGCTGTCAATCTGGTCACGCTTGTCCTCAAGCATTATGCTCTCGGAAATGAGCTGTGTGCACTCGCCCACGCTGACGTGAGTCTGGATATAATTGCGGTGTCCGAGCGTTTTGCAGGACATATTTCCCGTTATGCTGTACTCGCCGCCGACCACCGTTCCGGGCGTATTTATGCACTCAAGGTCGCCCTCGCAGAAAATGGTCGAAGAAATGATAGAGTTTGCTCTGAACGAGCCCTTGCACTGAACACGGCACGTTTCGCCGAAACCGACCGTAACATCGCCCTGCTCGGAAATAATTGTTGAATTTATGCAGCCGTTCTTGACGACGATATTTCCCTTTGCACGGAGCGTTGCCCCGTTTACCATTCCCCATACGGTTATGTCGTTGCCCGATTCGACCGTAAAGCTTTCGTCAACGTTGCCCTTGATTTCGATTGAGCCGACGAACTTGATATTTCCTATCGAAATATCGACGTTTTCCTTTACCACGAACAGCGTTTCAACGCTGAATTTTCCGTTGTCGAAAATAAGATTTCCGTCGTCAAGCGCAATAAGCAGCGAGCCGTCGCCGTTTACGCCCGTGTTCGCACCCATAGGTATCTGCGGCGGGTCGCCGGGTGTTGAGCGGATTTCGTTGCCGAATACGTCCGTTCCGTTTTTGCCGCTCGTTTCGTTGTGTATACGGCATATCGGGTCGCCCACACGCACGTTTACAACTGCGTCAAGGTCACGGAAATCGACGCTTCCGTCCTCACGAACCTTGGGCTTCAGCTTTCTTACCTCGTCGTAAAGCGGCTCAACGTAGCCGTTTTGTCCGTCTATCGGCGGCACGCCGTTTGCGAACGTCAGCGGAACATTGTATATCCGCTCCTCCGCAATATTTTTCAGCAGGTCATTGTCGATTCCGAACGTTATTTTCTTCGCCTCAACCGCCTCAAGGATTTTTTCTATCGTAATTTCTGCGCCGTTGAACTCGGGGGATTTTACCGTTATGTATGCCTCAAGTCCGTCTGCGCTTGTTGAAACTGCCGCCTCTGCGTCAATGCTGACGGGGGTGACTGTTTTATTGTCCGATTCCTCCTTCTGGCTTTCCTGCTGACTGCTTTTTTCCTCCGTCATGGATAAAATCTGGCTGAACAGGTCGTCCGATAATCCGAGGTCATTCTTAATTTTGCTGTCGCTTGCCGAGGTCATATTTTCAGACATAAATCCACCCTCTTTCAGATTCGGTTGTTCTTGCTTACCTGAATACTACCATCTGCCGTGCCGACGAAGTGATTTCCATTCGGCCGTCCTCTGCGAAAAAGTTTACGGTGCGTCCGTAGTCCTTGCCTACGTCCTGCGCAACTATCGGCACGCCTATCTTCGCAAGCGCCGCCTTAACCGCCGCAACATTTCTTTCGCCTACGTTAAAACTTGAATTCTGTATAGCAAACATCAGTGCTCCGCCCGCAATTTTTGCGGTTATAAAAGGCTTTGACGCACCGAGTAAAAGCATACGGTTATACATATCGACTATCGCTGTGTCCGCATATTTCATGCGGTTGCTGTCGCCTCCCGTAATAGCCGTGCTGTCGGGGAGCATGATATGCGAAAGCCCCGAAAGCTTTGTCGTTCTGTCGTAAAGGCAGATGCCGACGCAGGAGCCCAGCGCATACGTTACCAGCGAATCGTCATTGCGGCATATCTTCCAGTCGGAAATGCCGACAACGAATTTCTGACTCATGTTTTATATTCCTTTCGTCAAAATCTGACTTGTATTATGCGTCAACTCCGAGCTTTTTCATCAGAGCGTCAAGCGACTGCACCGTCGGGAGCAGCATCATCTTCGACGGAACGTCCACGCCGTCGATTTTAATGGTCTTGTCGATGAACATAAGCTTGCTGCCGAGCTCGCCGAACACGATTGCGGGAACGCTCATGATAGCGCCGAGCATGTCAACCGTCATAGCGGGCGCCTCAACGTTGATTTCCATGCCCGCAAGCGTGGAAATTGCGCTGACGTAGGAGCTTGCCATGATGTTTCCGATTTCGGTGAGCGCCGAGGTCATGCCCTCGTCAAGCGCCATAAGCGACTCGCACTGCTTGCCGAAAAATGTTTCGCTGATAATATTTGCAAAATGCTCCTCGATAAGGAACAATATCATGCCCTCGATGTCGTCCTTGAGGCGAACAAGAATAGCCGCCATAATTTTTTCGGGGCCGCCGACTGCGTTGATTGCGTCCATTACGTCAACGATTTTAACCGTCGGCTTTTCGATGGATACTTCCTTGCTGATAAGACCCGAAAGCGCCGTTGTGGCGTTGCCCGAGCCGATATTTCCGACCTCGGTCAGCACGTCAAGCTGCATTTCGGTCAGTTCGTCGTATTTTTTTATTGTCATAGCTTATAGCCCCCTTATCTCAGATTGTTGGCGATGTTTGCCATTTCGTCGGATGTCTGAATTATTTTTGCGTTAAGCTGGTACGAGCGTTGTGTTTCGATAAGATGCACCATTTCGCTCGCAAGGTCAACCGTTGACATTTCCAGCGCCTGCCGTATAAGCTCACGCTTTACAGTCGGCTCGGGGTCGCCCGAACGCTCGGTCACTGCGAAGTGGTTGTCCTCCTTCTGGTCAAGACCCCAGTTGTTTTCAACCGAGAACAGACCTATCATATCCTCCAGCGCCTCGAAATCAATCTTGTCGGTAACGACCTCCTCAACCCCGATAATAACGCCGTTTTCGTCCATTACATTCTGCTCGATAACCTCGAACGGAACTACAATGCGGTTGCCCTCGGCGTCAAGCACAAATTCGCCGTTTGCGTTTACAAGCTCCCAATGGCCTGTCCGTGGCGCAGTCTGCTCGGTTTCTTCGTCCCCGCCTGCCTCGAAATCCACGTCCTCGTCTTCCTCCTCGTCGATTGCGGGAGCGTCCTCCGCCGCATTTCCGTCGGGAATAAAGGTTATCTGGAACGAGCCGTCACGGGTAAGCCATTCGTCGCCGTTTTCATCACGCACCATGAAAAAATCATTGTTGGGAATAGCGAAGTCAAGGTCCTGGTCGGTCATTGTGAAATGACCCTGTTCCCACATAAAGTCGGTTTTCTGGATATACTGACCGTGACCCGTCTGCCAGTCGGGCTCCGTGCGCCGCTGTATGGTGTAGATACAGTCCGCAAAGCTCGGGCGGAGCGACTTGAAGCCGACCGTGTTTACGTTCGCTATGTTGTTAGAATATATGTTCATGCCGTTCTGCTGGGTAATCATTCCCGCCGCCGCAGAATAAAACGCTATGTTCATATGTACCTGCCTTTCAGTCGGTTATTACAACCGTGCAATCTGC
Organism: Ruminiclostridium sp.; assembly: GCA_045579125.1. Classification (GTDB taxonomy): domain Bacteria; phylum Bacillota; class Clostridia; order Oscillospirales; family Ruminococcaceae; genus Ruminiclostridium_E. Next base: position 15,911 of record JAZNLN010000074.1, on the reverse strand, counting down.
TCGCTCGCCTTGCTGTTTATAGCGTCAAGGTACTGTAAAATCTTGCTGTTTGCCTCGAAAAGGCGCTGTACCTCTATCGCCTGCGTCATTTCCTTGTTGCCGTCTACGTTGGAATTTTCAAAGCAGCCCTGGATAATGTCAAATGTTTCGCCGACGGGGAGCTGTTCGTTTCCGTCATAGCTGAAAAGATTGTCGCCGATTTTTGTTACGTCTGCGTCCGGCGGAATGTACGTCAGCAGCAGCGTATCGACAACCTCCTCGTTTATCGTTATAACGCCCTTGTTGTCGATTATGAAATCATCGTTTCCGATGTAGATGTCGCCGTTTTCGCCCTGAACTCTGCCCGAGGTGTTGAGCGTGAGATAGCCCTCGTCGTCAAGCTCCCACTGTCCGTTGCGGGTCTGGTACACGTTTCCGTCGGCGCTCATTATGTTGAAATATACGTTTCCGAATATTCCGACGTCAAAAACGCTCTCGGTGTACTGGAACGAATCCTGTTCAAGGTTTGTCTTGGAAAAATCGACGTAGGTCTGCTGGAATGTGCCCGAGGTTTCGGTGCGCTCGCTGACAAGAATCAGCTCCTCCATAAACGTATTTGTCACGACCTCGTCCTTTTTGTAGCCTGCCGTATTTATATTTGAAATGTTGTTGGAAATCGCCTCGAGCGCACGCTCTTTGTTTATCATTGCCTGCGCCGCATTATAAAAGCCTCTTAACATATTTTTCTCCTTTCATTAAGGATTTTAACGCTTTATATACTCCTCCAGCTCACGCTTCAGCAAGAGCATTGCCTTGGAATGAATCTGACACACTCTCGACTCGGAAACGCCGAGCACCTTCGCAATTTCGTTGAACTTCAGCTTTTCGTAGTAGTACAGGGTAACGACCTGTCGGCTTTTCGGCTTCAGCTGCGCTATTGCCGAGGCAATAACCTGCTTCAGCTCCGTTTCGTATATGCGTGAATCGGGCATATCCGTACCTGCGACGTTGAAATTATCCTCGTACATCAGTTCCTCAAAGGACAGCGTAATCGTGCCCGCTGCGTCCGCCATGCTCCGTGCGAGCTTTTCCTTGGTAAGCCCCATATAATCCGCCAGCTCCTGATTTGTCGGATAGCGGCCGTACTCGTTGAACAGGTGATTATAGGCGGAATCAAGTTCCTTGCTGAAATGCCGCACCTGACGGGGGACCCAGTCCTGCTTGCGCACATAGTCGATAATCGCACCCTTTACCTTGAGGTTTGCGTAGGTTTCGAACTTTACTCCTCTTTCGATGTCGAACGAGTCAATCGCATTTATAAGAGCGATAACGCCCTCGTTTACGATGTCGTCAAGGTCTGCGTATTTCGAAAAGGTGTTTCGGAGGGACAGCGCAATAAGCCGCACAAGCTCGATATAATGCAGGATTATCTCGTTTCGTGTATTGATGTCGCCCGTTTCCTTGTATTTTCGGATAACCTCCGAGTAATCCTTGGGCTCGTACATGCTGCCACCCCCTGTCTTTGGAATTCAGCCGTTACAGCGCAATGCTGCCGACGGACTGTATCTGCGTCGTGCTGTCGATTTCGCTGAACGAAAGCACAACGATATTAGGAATAAACTGGTCTATAAGCTTTTTGAAATATATTCTTACAATCGGCGAGGTGAGAACTATTACCTGGGGAATAACGTCCTTGATTTTTTCGACCTCTGCATTTGTCTTTGCGACGATTTTCTGAATCGTATCGGGGTCCATTGAAAGGTAGCTGCCCTGGTCGGATTTCTTGACGCTCGCAACTATCATATCCTCGATTTTCGGCTCGATAGTTATGACACGGAGGTTGTTCGCCTCGGCGAAACGCCTTGTAATCGTTCGCTTGAGCGACTGCCGCACATACTCGACGAGGATGTCTATGTCCTTCATTGAGCTTACATGGTCGCCAATGGTTTCAAGTATAGTTTCCATATCCCGGATAGGAACGCCCTCTTTAAGCAGCATTCCGAGCACCTTCTGGAGATAGCCGTACGAAACGGGAGAGGGAACAAGGTCCTCGACGAGCGTCGGATTCTGCTGCTTGATGTTTTCGACCATCGTCTTGACGTCCTGTCGGCTGAGAATTTCGCTGCAATGCTGTTTTATTACCTCGGACATATGCGTTATCATTACCGAAACGGGGTCAATAAGCGTGTAGCCCGCAACGTCCGCCTGTACCTTCTTGTCTTCGCTTATCCAGCGTGCGGGGATTCCGAACGCAGGCTCTATTGTGTCTATGCCGTCAACCTGCTGGATGACGTCGCCGTTGTCAAGTGCGAGATAATGGTCGACGAGAATTTCACCTCTCGCAACCTCCTCGCCCTTTATCTTGATTATGTACTGATTGGGGTTTATCTCGGGGTTGTCACGCATACGCACCGACGGGATAACCATACCCATATCGGTTGCGAACTGCTTTCTGAAAAGGACGACTCTTTCGATGAAGTTGCCGCCGCTCCTCTCGTCCACGAGGTGCAGCAGGCTGTATCCGAATTCCATTTCAATCTGCTCAACGTTAAGCAGCTTGAATACGTTGTCGATGTCACGGTAGTAGTCTGTATCGCCGGGTGCGGGAGCCTGCCCCGTATCCGCCTCTTTTTTCTGCGTTTCCGCCGCCTGAATAGCCGCAGTTTCCGCTTTCTTGTCACGCTGGAGCTTTATTCCGAAGAATATCAGCGCACCGCCGAGCATTGCAAGTATAGGCTTGGGGAAGCCCGGGATAAGCATAAGCACTATCATTACGATACCCGTGATTATGATAACCGTCGGGTTCTGCACGAACTGCACCTTAACGTCGGAGTTGAAGCTGCCTGTGCTTGCCGTTCTTGTAACGACCATACCTGTCGCAACGGAGATAAGGAGAGCAGGAATCTGCGAGCAGAGACCGTCGCCCACGGTTGCGATTGAATATGTGCTGATAACCGTTCCGAAGTCGCCGCCGTTTATCGTTCCGATAACTGCGCCGCCGATAAGGTTGATGAGCGCTGTGATGATTGAGATGATAGCGTCGCCCTTTACGAACTTGGTAGCACCGTCCATGGCTCCGAAGAAGTCCGCCTCACGCTGTACGTTTGCACGGCGTACTTTCGCCTCGTCGTCGGTTATTGCGCCCGCATTGAGGTCGGCGTCAATCGCCATCTGCTTACCCGGCATAGCGTCGAGCGTAAATCGTGCAGCTACTTCAGATACTCGCTCCGAGCCCTTGGTGATAACGAGGAAGTTTACGAGGACGATGATGATGAAGATGATAAAGCCGACAACTGCGTCGCCGCCCATAACGAACGTACCGAACGTTTCGATAACTGCGCCTGCGTAGCCTGTGCTTAAAATGCCTCGTGTGGTGGATATATTCAGCGACAGTCGGAAAACCGTCGTAATAAGCAGGATTGTCGGGAAAATCGAAAAGTCAAGCGGCTCCTTTATATACATCGTTATAAGCAGGATAACCAGCGACAGCCCGATGTTCACCAGAAGAAGAAAGTCCAGCAATGCGCCGCCCATAATGGAATTCAGCGGGATAATCAGCGCAAGGACTATAAAAATAACGAACACAGCAAAAACATTTTCCAACATCTTTTTTACCATGTTTTTGCTGCCTCCTTATCTATATGAATTACTGTGCGTCTTCGTTTTTGCCGAAGGAAATTTTCTTTCCCTTTGCGTTATACATTTCCATAATAATCGTCGCAACCGCTACGAACATGCTTGACGGAATTTCCGACCCGATTTCCACGGATTCGTACAGCGAGCGGGCAAGCGGTCTGTTTTCGGTTATATAGACGTCGTTTGCCTCTGCGACCTCGATTATTTTAAGTGCGAGGGCGTCACGCCCCTTTGCCACAACCTTCGGCGCCGCCGTAGCGGAGGTTATGTCGTACGTCAGCGCAACGGCGTAGTGCGTCGGGTTTCTGACTACCACGTCTGCGCTCGGAACGTCCTCCATCATGCGCCTTTGCGAAATTTCTCTCTGTTTTTGCTTTATGCGGCTTTTTATCTGCGGGTCACCTTCGGTCTGTTTGTATTCGTCCTTGATTTCCTGCTTTGACATTTTGAGGTTTTTCTCATACTGCCACCATTGGAACAGGAAGTCCGCCGCAGCCACGAATACCAGAATTATTCCGATAAGCATTGCAATCGAATATATTGCGTCCGCTATATATGCAACTATCTGTATCGGCTCAAAATCCCCCAGCTTTGACAGGTCGGAAAATCTCGCCTCAATCTGCGTATAAAGCACTATGGCTATCGCCGCCAGCTCTATAATGCCCTTGAGCACGCCGACTGCCGACTGGAGCGAAAACAGCTTTCTGAAGCCGTTTATGGGGTTGAGCTTGGAAAATTTGAATTTAATCGGGGATTTTGCGAAATAGCCCTTTGTCTGCGCCATTACCGAGAGAATGACCACAAAGCCGATTATAAGCGCTATCGGCAGAACAATAATCCCGCAGTACAGAAGAACGTTCAGAAAAACATTCGTGAAAAACTCGCTGTTCGGCGTATATTCCATGCCGACGTTGTTTATTCCGTCGGTAACGGCTTTCATCAGCATACCTATCATGAACTGCCCGAGAATGCCCAGCGCTACGAACGCCGCCAGCACCGCAACCGCCGTCACAACCTCGTTGCTTTGCAGTACGCTGCCCTCTTTTTCACGCATATCACGCCGCTTTTTCGGGGTGGCTTTTTCGGTTTTGTCCTCGCCTGCCAACGTCTGTTCCCCCTCTCGGCACGGTCAGCGCTACGTTCCTATGATATTAAGAGCGCCGTAAAGGTTTTCCCACATATATCCCATATATGTGTTTATCAGGTCCGACATCGGCGTTGCAAGCGCAAGCAGCACGAACAGACCTATGATGATTTTCAGCTGAAAGTTGATAGTCATAACCTGAATTGTCGGCACGGCTTTCATCATGATACCTATGCTGACCTCGGTTATGAGCTCTGCGGCGATAATCGGCGCCGCAAACTTTACCGCAAGCGTAATCGCCGTTCCGAGGTACATCACAACCCCCGACATAAGGTCAAGCGTCGCCAGCGTCATGTCAAACCCTATCGGCACGCTGTCGTACGATACCGCAAACAGCTCTATGTAGCTCAGATGTCCTCCCGTAATAAAGAAATACAGGACGAAAAGGTAGTAGTAGACATTCGCAAATACAGGCATCTGGATGCCCGTCGTCGGGTCCATCGCCTTCGCCATGCCGAGGCCTATCTGGTTATCAATTATTTCGCCCGCATAGATGAACACGGTTATTATCAGATACACCAGCGTTCCGAACACCCAGCCGATAAACAGCTCCGTCAGTATCAGCCACACAAACTCGGGAACGCCCGAAAACGAGTAGCTTACCTTACCGCCGAGGAACGAGTACATCAGCACCGCCAGCGCAATCGAAATCATCGCCTTGATGTTGGCGGGAACGTTCGTTCTTGAAAATATCGGGTTAAACGTAAATATGCCCGTCACCCTGCACAGTACCAGCAGGAAGCCGACAAAGTTGTTCACAACGAGATTCCACAGTTCTTCCATCTCAGATACCCGTCGTCGCCATCAGTTCGAAAATATAATTGAAAAAATCTATAACGCTGTTCGCCATCCACGGCGCCATTATCAGCAGCGCAATCGCAACGATAATCGCCTTGGGCGCAAAGGTCAGCGTCTGCTCGTGGACCTGTGTTGCCGCCTGGAAAATGGCGATAACAAGTCCGACAAGCGTCGCAACAATAAGTACGGGGACGCCCAGTTCAAACGCCAGCCAGAGTGCGGCGGTGAATATTTCCATCACAAGCTCCTGCGACATCCGATTGCCCCCTTAATCTAAAAGTTGAACGAAGTTATGAGCGAGCCTACCAGCATCTGCCAGCCGTCAACAAGTACGAAAAGCATAATCTTGAACGGCAGCGAAATCATCGCAGGCGGCAGCATCATCATACCCAGCGCCATAAGCGTCGAGGATACCACAATATCTATAACAAGGAACGGAATGAACAGCATAAAGCCCATCTGGAACGCTCTCGTCAGCTCGCTTACGATGAAAGCGGGGATTACTATTTCAAGTCCGAGCTGCTCCTTGTAGTTTGTAAGGTCGATTTCTTCGATGTTGACGGGCGTTGTTACCTCATTGCCGTTCTCGTCAACCGTCGTATCCGTAAGCACCGTTTCACGCAGGTCAAGAAAGAATTTCATGTTGGAGTTGGAGGTCTGCTTGAGCATAAAATCCTTCAGCGGCTCCTCTGCCTTCTGCACCGCCTCCCATGCGGTTATCTCTCCCGCTGCGTACGGTTGGTATGCGACCTCGTTTATCTCTCCGAACACGGGCCACATTATAAACACGGTCAGAAACAGCGCAAGTCCCGTCAGAACCTGGTTCGGCGGCACTGCCTGCGTCTGCATTGCGCTTCTTAAAAAGCTGAAAACTATGATAATTCTCGTAAAGGATGTCACCATTACGAGAATGGACGGCGCAATCGACAGCACCGTTATCAGCAGTATAATTTCAAGCGTCTGATTTCCGTCCACGCCTATCAGCTCGTGGAGCAGCGATTCATCGTCGGGGACCTCCTCCGTTCCGGGGTTGGTCGCAATTACGGTCGACTCTGCGTCTGCAGCGCTCGCCGTCATACACAGCACAGTTCCGAGAATTATCGTTGCCAGCAGCGACAGGAAAAATCTGGCGAACAAACGCTTATTCTGTTTTATCGCTCTGACAAGCATTTAACCGTCCCTTTCACTGATTTTTGCCGCCCTCGCCCTTGAGCACCTTTTTCAGCGCCTCGGAGAATTTCATGCCCTCCTGCGGGTCGCCGCTGTCGGGGAAATATTCCTCCTCCGACATTTCAAGGTCGCAAAGCTTTTCGACTCTCTGCGGGGTAGAGCTTATAAGCATAAGCCTTCCGCCTACGCTTACAACCATCAGAAAGCTGTCCCTGCCTACCGCAATTCTGTCAAGCACCCTCATCCTGCTCCCGCTTACGGAGGCAACACGGAGGTTAAGCTTGCGTATCAGATAAAATGCGGCAAAGAAAAGGCCAAGCACGCCAATCAGAGCCAGAATCATCTGTACATATTCCATTATTCTTTTACCATTCCCATACGAAAAATCCGCATATAGAGCAAAGCAGCCATATTACCCCGTATTTACGTTCTAACATGGCTGTCTTATATTAACCGAGGATTTTTGTTACGGTCGCAAGGATTCTGTCGGGCTTGAAGGGCTTAACGATGAAGTCCAGCGCACCGAGCTTGATTGCTTCGACAACCATTGCTTCCTGACCCATAGCGGAGCACATGATAACCTTTGCTTCGGGGTGTGCCTTTTTGATGTCCCCGAGAGCCTCAATGCCTGTTTTGTTAGGCATTGTAATATCCATGATTACAAGGTCGGGCTTTTCAGCTTCGTAAACCTGGCAGGCAATTTCGCCGTCGGCAGCTTCAACAATCTGCGTGTAGCCGTTCTTTGTCAGAGTATCTCTGATGAGCATTCTCATAAAAGCTGCGTCGTCAACAAGTAAAATCTTCTTATCCATTATTCTTACTCCTTATTAAGTGAATCTATAAATTTTGATTTTATTATTTCGGTTATTCTGACCGCAAAGTTGTCGTCGATTACGACCACATCGCCCCTCGCTATCAGATTGCCGTTTACTATAACGTCAACAGGTGCGCCTGCCTGACGCTCAAGCTCGATTATTGTTCCCTGCGTAAACTCAAGGATATCCTTTACCGTTCTCTTCGCCGTGCCTATTTCCACGGAAATCTGGAGCGGTACGCCCATCAGGAGCTGTAAGTTGTCTTTCTGTTCGCCTGTAAGATTTATTTCGGGCGAATCAAAATGCTTCAGCTGTGCGTTCTGTATGCTTATCGGCTGCTGCGGATAACCGTAGCCGTAAGGCGGCTGCTGCGGATAGCCGTACGGCGGCTGTGCGTAGCCGTATGGCGGCTGCTGCGGGTACCCGTAACCGTAAGGCTGCTGGTCGGGCGCCTGCGGCATTGCGTACTGCTGCGGCATGGGCGCAGGTGCGGGAGCGGGGGCCGGGGTCGGTGCGGGTGCAGGTGCGGGAGCCGCTGCGCCGCCTGCCATTGCTGCGAACATAGCGTCCATTTCCTCCTGCGACATCTTGCCCTCTCCGCCGCCTGACGGTGCAGGTGCGGGAGCGGGTGCAGGCTCGGGTTCTTCCGTCATCGTGCCCTTGCTCATCATCGACGACGATATGAACTTCGCAAGCTCAACCGACATTACCGACGAGAACTGCGATTTTATTACGCCGTCAATCGTCAGGTCAAAGTTTATCGTAACAACCGTTTCGTCAGGCTCAAAGTCCTGAATATCGGTAAAATCCACCTCGTCCATTATGTACGGCGTCGGGGTCGAAATGTCAACCGATACGCCGAGGAAGTCGGACAGAGCCGTTGCGCTTGCGCCCATCATCTGGTTCATAACCTCGGAAACGGCGCTTATATTCAGCTCGTCGAACTCGAAATCGGGAGTAACCACAAGCGGCTGACCCATCAGCTGATTAAGAATAAGCTGAACGTCGTCCTGCTTCAGAACCATAAGGTTTGCGCCCGACAGGCCCTTGATATACTCAATCTTGACGCATACCGCAGGCTCAAGCTTCTTATGATTCATCTCCTTTGACAGAAGTACCGAAACCACGGGCGTTGTAATCCATACCTTTGCATTGAGCAGCTCGGACGCCGCCGTCGCAGCGCTGCCCATGCTGATATTCATTATTTCGCCTATGGCGTCCTTCTCAATATCAGAAAATGTTACATTTTCCATCTATCAAACCTCAATTCTGAAAACATTATCGATTTTGACGGCCTTGTTGTGATTATAGGTGCCGAGCTTGCCGTCAAACCAGTCCTTTCCGCCTATGCGGAGAGTGACATTGCTGTCTATGCTCTTGTCAAGGGGTATAATGTCGTTGACCTGGAGATTAAGCACGTCCGCAAGGTCTATTTCCGTTTCGCTGAGTACTGCCGTAATCTCAAGCGACGAGGTGTTGAGCGCCTTCATTATGTTTTCCTTGCGCTCGACTTCCTTGCTTACGTCGTGCTTTTTGCTGCCACGCTGATTCTTCGACGCAAACTTCTGCATTATAACGTCAAGGTTAAGCGCTGACATACATATAGAAACGATATTTTTCGTATCGCTTATGTTGACTTCAAGACAAATAATCATCATCGTATCGTCGTAGCCTACCGAAGAAATAACTCGGGAGTTGGTCTCGATGCTCGTAACGGTCGGCATCAGCTCAACGTAGTTCTCCCACGGGTCCTTCAGCAGCTTCGCCATGTCCTTGATTATCTTGTCCATGATGCTTGTTTCAATCTCGGTAAAGTCACGGTCGGTATCCTTATACTCGCCCTTGCCTCCGAGCAGACGGTCAATCATAATGAACGTAAGGGAGTTTGCGAGCTGAAGAATGGTCGTCGTGTCCTCGATGTCGTCGTCGTGAATACCGAGGTCTATCATTCCCATCATAACGTAGTCGGGAAGTGCGTTGTTGAATTCGAAATATCTCTGTTCCTCAATCGACGCAAGGCTTACCTTGCAGTAAAGACGGAGCAGACCCGTCAGATACGACGACAGCAGTCGTGCATAGTTGTCGAAAATGCTGTCAAGTATCTTTATTCGCTCTTTTGTAAACTTCTTCGGAGCACGGAAGTCGTAATCCTTGACAGGGACTTTCGGCTCGTCGGAGGTTGATATAATTCCGCCTGAAAGGGCGCTATTTAATAAGGCGTCTATTTGCTCTTGTGTAAGGGTTTCTGCCAATTAAATCTCCCCTTTTTTCTTTAGTAATTATCGGGCTTATTCCTCCGCCGCAGACGCACTTTCCTTTTCGGCGTCGGTCAGTATGAGATTGCCCTCCGCATCCAGCTCGTGCAGAGCGGAATCGGGTATTTCGGTAATTGCGCCCGACTGTGACGGTCCGACAAAGTCGCCTATCGTGCCGTCCTCGCCGATGTTTACGCCCGAATATCTGTCGTTAAGACTGTCGATAATCTGATCCTTGGCGTCGCCGTAGTTTCCGCCGACAGGAGCTCTGTCATCGGGGTCAGTCTGAACGTGAGTTATGCCGTAGTCATACTTGAGTATGTCGCCGATTACCGCCGTGTCGGTCGGTGCGATGTCGTTACGCACGATAACGAGCTCAACACGTCTGTTTTCGGCACGTCCTTCCTCGGTTGAGTTGTCGGCTATGGGGTCGTACTGCGCACGTCCCTCTGCGATGTATTTTTCGCTGTCAACAACAACCTTGAAGTCCATATATTTTACAACCGAGCATGCACGGGCGGCGGACAAATCCCAGTCGTTGACGAGAGAAACGCCCTCGGCGGTGTGTCCCGATACCCGTATGTTCTTGATGTATTCGTTTGTCATTTTAAGTCCCGGCGTCAGCAGGTTTATCGCTTCCTGGCCGCTCTTTTTGAGCACGGCGCTGTCGCCGTCGAACATAATGGAGTTGTCAAATCTTATATGTATGCGTGACGACGAGCTTTGCTCAACCGAAATGGCGTCGCTGTACTCGCTGTCTGCGGCAGCCTGCGAAAACCACACAAACAGGTCGTCAAAATTGCTCGGCAGACCTACTGCGTCCTCGCTGCTGGAGCTTGTGCCCGTGCCTGCGTTGGAGGGGGTGTCGGTGTTTCCGTCGTCGTCCACCGCCGAATCCTCCACAGGTTCCTCGTCGTCGACAACAAACGGGTTTACATACTGTCCCGTGGTGTTGAACGCCTGGAATATGTACTGCCACTTGGTGGCGTCGGGGGTTGAGGACGCATAAAGCAAAACAAAGAAACACATAAGCAGAGTAACCATGTCCGAGTATGTCGCCATCCACTCGTCAAGGCCCTTTTTTGCTTCTTCTTCCTTTTTTCTTGCCATTAGTCCGACCTCCCTTCGATACATAATTGACTATTTTATTATTATAACATATATCCCGCTTTTTTGCAATATTATATCATAATATCCTTAAATTTCCGTCGATATTCACAAAAAGCGGCACAATGCAGTCGGTGAATACACACCGCCGTCTTGTGCTGCGATTTTTTATTCGTCTCCTCCGCCCTTTGCTCCGGAATTCTTGACGCTGGACTTAGGCAGCATGAATTCAAGCTTTTCCTGGATAAGACGGGGGTTGGAGCCTGCGGAAATGGACATAACGCCCTCAACGACAATCTGCATACAAAGCACCTCTGCGTCGTGAGCATTCTTCAGAGCCGCCTCGATAGGCGCAAAGAGAACGTTCGCAAACAGCGAGCCGTAGAACGTCGTAATAAGAGCAACCGCCATGGCAGCACCGAGGTTATCGGGGTCGGCAGCCATGTTCTGGAGCATGATAACAAGACCTACGAGCGTACCGAGCATACCGAAAGCAGGGAACATCGATACACCCTTTTCGAAAAAGCTTCTGCCGTTGGCGTGGCGTGCGCACATAAAGTCGATAGCGTCCTCAAGCATCTGTCTTACCTTGCTCGGGTCGTTTGCGTCAACGATGAGCATAAGGCTCTGCTTCATGAACGGGTCGGTACACTTATTGGCGCTGTCTTCAAGCGCAAGCAGTCCCTTGCTTCGTGCAATTTTAGCGTACTCGATAATCTGTTCTATGTACTTGTTGGGGTCGTATTTCGGGGGCAGTATTGCGATTTTAAGCAGCTTCGGAACTGCGAGCAGGTCGCTGAGCGGGAACATAGCGACAAGCACGCCGATAGTACCGCCTACCGTGATAGCGAGCGACGGAATATCTATGAACATGTCGATAGTGCCGCCTTGGAAAATACCGAAAAGAACCAGTCCGAACGATATTACCCAGCCGATGATGATTGTAATATTCAAAGGAATCCCTCCAAAAAATTATTTACGCAAATCCGTTGCGAGCCTGCGGACGCTCATCACACGTCAGCACGGCGTTTTTCCCTGCCGCCAAGCGTGCGGCGGGAGCTTCTGCGGAATTCTATGCATTTTTCCGCAATTTCTTCCATGGACTCGGAAACAATGAACGTGTTTCCGTTTTCCATTGTAATAACTGTATCGGGAGTTTCAATAACCGATTCAATCCTCATTTCGTTCAGCATTATTTTCTTGCCGCCGAGCTTGGTCAGAATAATCATTTGCTCTCCTTTTCAGATAAATCCGTGCGCACGGATTTTAACGCTCCGTGCGCACGCCGTTAAGCTTATCTCTTGAGGTTTACAAGCTCCTCAAGCATTGTGTCGGAAACCGTAATGATACGGGAGTTAGCCTGGAAACCTCTCTGTGTGATAATCATGTCGGAGAATTCCTGCGAAAGGTCAACGTTCGACATTTCAAGCGCACCCGATACGATTTCGCCTGCGCCGTCCTGTCCCGCAATCTTTACCTCGGGCTCGCCCGACGCCAGCGACTTTCTCCAGAGGGATGTGCCGACCTGTTCAAGACCGATGGGGTTTTCGAAGGTTACGATGTCGATACGGCCGAGTGCGATTGTGCCGTGTACGGGGTGGAAACCGTAAATTGTACCGTCGGCGTCGATAACAACCGTTTCAAGGTCGTCTACGCCCTGTTCTGCGGCAAAGCGTCCGTCAACGAGATTAACCGTGCTGAGGGACTGCGCAACGTCGGAGAAGAAGTTGTCTGTACCCTTTGCAAGGCTTACTCTTGCGGTCGTATCTTCAAGAGCTGCGTTGATAATTTCGGGGTCGAATGCGTCGTCATCGGACTCGGAAACGATAATCGAAAGCTTTTCGTTTTCGTCAGCAGCCTCGTCGATAGCCGCCTGAATGTCCTCGATAGTGTAGTTTGCGGGGTCCTCCTCGGTGCCCTTGGGAAGGGTAATTGTAAGAACGCCGTTGTTCCACTTCGCACGCACCTCTGTCGCCGCAGCGGATGTCTTCATGTTGATTTCGTATGCGTTTGCATATTCGCCCGGAGTTTCGGCTGTAAACACAAGTCCGGAAGCCTCGCCTGTTTCGGGGGCTGTCAGCGTGAGCGTATTGCTTGCGGAAGTTGCGAGTATATCTGTCGGGATAGCGTCAAATTCGAAGTTAATGGGCAATACGTTTTCGTCAAGATCCACGCCGCCTGCCGAAATAGCCGCATTGAATGCCTCCGTAAACTGGTCAACGTCCTCGAATTCTGCGCTGAGGTCCATGTAAACCGTGAGGTTTGTGCCGCTGAGGTTTGCATAGGGGGAGTCGGAGTCAACGATTGTAAAGGAAATGTTGCCGTCCTCGCCGTAGCCGGCCGCAGAAATTGTGACCTCGTAGCCGTTTACCGTCTTTGTCGCCGAAGCAACGTTGTTGTCAACGCTGGGTACGTTGAGGTTGATTCTCTGCGAAGAAGCCTCTGTACCTGTCGGGTCGCCGCTGACGCCGAGTACGATGTAGCCGTTTGCGTCGCATAGGTTGCCGTAGCTGTCAACGGAGAACACGCCCGCTCTTGTGTAGAAGATGTTGCCCGCCTCGTCGATAACCTGGAAGAAACCTTCGCCCTGGATAGCGCAGTCGTAGTTGCTGTCGGAATACGTAAAGCCCGACTGCGTCATAACCTGGTTAATCGTTGCGAGGGACGAGCCGTAGCCGACCTGAGTGGGGTTGGAGCCGCCGCTTGTTGCGTCGCCCGAGGACGCTCCCGACTTTGTCTGGTAGTATACGTCCTTGAATGTAACGGTGCTGGTCTTGTAGCCCGTTGTGTTTACGTTGGCGATATTGTTGCCTATAACGTCCATTCTCTGTGTATGAGTTTTCATTCCGGAAACGCCGGAATACAGTGATTTCATCATATTGCTGTCCTTTCTGAACAACCGTTTCCGCCCGTCTGTCGTTCGGGGCGGAATAGTTCCCTTTCGGTCCGACTATATAATCACGGTTGAATCTATGTTAGTAAATACGTTTCCTTTTATGTCGTCCTGCGACATTGTTGTTATTACCGTCCGATTGCGTATGCTTACAACAAAAGCCGTCGAATCCACGAGTATAAGACTTTCGTCGCAGCCCTTTTCCGCCGCCAGCTCAACTCCCTTTGAAAGCCGCTCCAGCCTGTCGTTTTCGGTCACGTCGATATTTCTGCTTTCAAGGCGCTTTATAGCGTGTCCCGAAAACTCTATATCGTTTCCCGAAAGCTGCTGCCGCAGTTCTTCCGCAAAGGTGTTGCCGTCTGAATTTTTCGGCGCATCGGAGTCCTTGTTTCTTTCAGGCGCCGCATTGCCCGTCGTTACGCTGAGCTGATTACGCTGCGCCAGATATTCGCTGATGAGCATGCAATCACCCTTTCCCGCTCACGCTGAACACCATGCTATTCAAATAACGACAGCACCTCTTCGTCTGTCAGGTCCGCAACATCCTCTTCCTCTGTATAGTTGATGTCGGTTGTTGTTTCACTGTCGATAAGGTTGCCTTCCTCGTCAAAGGTCCTTACGGTCGTGGTTGTTACCGTACCGTCTGCCGATGTTGAGGTAGTTGTGTCGGTCGTTGTCTTTGCCGATTCTTCCTCGGAGCTGTTTTCCGCCGCACCGCCGCCTGACTGAGCCTGCTGCACGCTGTCGCTCCTGGGAGTATCCGCTGTATTATCGGTGTTGTCCGCCGCCGTTACGTCCGCATTTTCAATTCTCACAATATCGTCGAACGAATACGAAAGTCCGTTGATGATAACGCTCGGAACGCCGTCCTTTACTTCGATGGCCGTAACCGTTCCGCTGTCGAGAACTGCCGTACCCGACGCACTTAACGCCGAAACCGTGACATCCTTTCCGATAAGGTCGGAGCCGTATGTACCGTAGTCCGAGGCGCCTGTCGTCTGCTGTGCCGAGGAGCCTTCCGTAACGATTTCCATTATGTTCGAAAGCGAATAGGGCTTTCCGTTGACCATAATTTCAAAGTTGCCGCCGCTTAAATTAACCGACTGCACAACGCCCGTTTCGGTCTTGATGTCATCCGTACCTGTCTGCGAGGCAACAACAACCGTCTTGCCGACAAGGTTTGACGCATAGTTGGACTGGTTGTAATAAAGAGCGTCCTTCTGAGACTGGAGCGAGGTAAAGCTTGCCATCTGCGAGATGAATTCCGTGTTCGACATAGGCTCAAGCGGGTCCTGATTCTGCATTTCCGCAATCAGCAGCTGATAGAACGTATCTATCGAAACCTCGCTGTTGTCCTGTGTTTCGAACATATCCGCATACTTGACGTAATTATCCTGAATGCTCTGAATACTGCTTCCCATTGTTCCTCCTTTCTTACATTGTTCCGAGAATGTCTGCGAAATTCACGCCGTCATCTTCCTCGGTTTCGTTTTCCTGCTGATTTGAATATGGATTTTTGCTGCTGCCGTCGTAGCTCTGCTGTTCAAACGCCGACTGTTCTGCGCTGTAAACAACCTGATAACGTTCAAGCTCTACGCCGTTGCTGCGGAGCGCCTGCTGTACGTTTTCGGCTCTTGCGTCGAGAAGCTTCTGCGTTTCGGGGCTGCTTGCGGTTATTTCTACCGAAACTCTGCCCTCTGCGTCAGATGTAAGACGGATTTCGACCTTGCCCAGATTTTCGGGGTTAAGCTCCATCACGAACTCGGTTTTTCCGTTTTCAAGCTGAGGCAGTTTTTCCGCTATACCGTCGGCAAGCTGTACTTCGACCGCTTTGGGAACCGCCGTCTTGTCGGGGATTTCCGCCGCTGTCACGCCTCCTGTCTGAACCGTCTGCATTTCCTCAAAAACGTTCTTACGTTCCGCTTTTACAGTTTCTCCCTCCGCAGCGTCCGCACCTGTTCCGTCAGCCTTTTCTCCCTCCGCAGGAATTTCCGCCGTTACAGTCGTTGTTTCCTCGGGAACGTCCGTCTGCTGTGTTGTCTGAACTGTCTGCGCCGCTGTTTCTGCGGGTTTCTGCTGTGCGGGCTGATTTGTTCCGCCGAGCTCTGCGATAA
>JAZNLN010000073.1:0-5242 GCA_045579125.1 Ruminiclostridium sp. | reverse complement strand
ACTCAATATCCTTTGCGGTACAGCCATCCATATCCGACGGCAAATCAAGAAAGAAAAATTTAACGTAATGATTCATTATATGCATGGAGTATCTTTCGCTGCAATCCTGGATAAGCCCTACCAGCGTTTCAATCGTATTATTAGTCGGACAGATTGTATTAAGCCCCATGCCGCTGTAAATATGTTCTTTTTTAGGGTCTGATATCCGTGTAAAAACCTTTTCGATTTTATATATATTTTTACAGAGCTGCGAAACCATTATATTGAGATTATCATCGTCTGTTACCGCATAAACAACCTCACATGAACGCAATCCCGCCCCGATAAGCACGTTTTCGTCAATAGGAACGCCGACTGTCGTAATCCCATTGAAATTATCATCCAGCAGTTCAAACGAATGAACATTTTTATCAACAACAGATACGTCGTGTCCCTGCTCGCAGAGTATCATTGCAAGACTTGAGCCTACACGGCCGCATCCGATAATGAGAATATTCATTAAAAAAGCAACTCCTCTCCTGTTCGCAGATACTGTATTTTGTCGCCGAGCTGTTCTTTCAAAATATTATATGCAGCGTCGCCGGTACAGTGACATGTGTAAATAGCGCCTGTGTCCATTTCAGCAAGCTTATCGGCGAGAATATCAAGGTATTCCTGGGTGCAGTTTACCGAATTTTTCGAACTGCCCATAAGATGAAAACCACCTACAACGCCGAGTATAGGCGACTTAGGCCACATCTGAAGAACTGTTTTTATTATATTTACAATCCCGCAGTGTGAACAGCTGGAAATAATAACGCAGCCATTTTCCTTTATACCGTCGGGAAAGATAACAATAAATGCCTCGTGCTCATAATCGTCACGAACAAGCTTCTGGCCCTCAAGCTTATAATGGTGGCTCTCGCAGCACGCCAGACTCTCGTCATTTACTTCATTCGAAACCATAAATATATTTTCGCTTATCTGCTGAAAATTGTTATACAGTATAAAATTTGACGGATACTTTCTGTATAGCTTATCAATAAGTCCAAGCTCATATTTTACAAGTCCGTTTTTATGAAAAAATTGGTTGTTGCAAGCAGCCTTGGCGTATATCTTTAAATCCGGATATCGCCTGATAAGCGTTTCAAGTCCGCCTGTATGGTCATAATGATTATGACTTACCATAATGCAGTCAAGTCCGCTCAGGTCAATTTTCATGTATTTTGCATTCACGAACAGCTTATCAGACGCCCCCGAGTCAATCAGAAACTTTTTTCCGTCCTGTTCAAGATAAAAGCACAATCCATGCTCACACCGCAGTTTTTCGTTTGCTCTGGTATTTTCAATAAGCGTAACAAGACGCACTTAATCACCTCTTATTTATACATCGTTTTAGCAATATCCGAAAGTATATCAACGCCACGTTCAATTTCGCTGTCAGTAGGAGTGGTAAAACAAAGTCTGAACGAGAAATAAGGCAGATTTGTATCGGGCAGGAAATAATTTCCGGGAACAACCGCCACGCCCGCTGTCAGCGCTTTTTTGCAGAAATACTGCAAATCACCGTCCGGCAGTGTCGCCCATATGTATATACCGCCGTCAGGCTCTGTAAAATCAATACTTGACGGCATTTTATATTTAAGACTGTTAAGCATTAAATCGCATTTACGCTTGCATATATTCTGGAGATTTTCGAGTTCTTCCTCGTAATTGCACATGGTAAGATAACGATAAACAAGCATCTGATTCCACATGCTGACATAAAGAGTGGACTCCTGCTGCGCTATTTTTACAGCTTTCATTATCTTTTCCTCGCCGCAAAGATAGCCAACTCTTACCGAGGGCGCTATTGAATTTGAAAATGAGCTTGCATAAAGCACATTGCCTCTTGTATCCATTGACTTGATAGACGGAATATCTCCAAAAAAGCTAACCGCTCCGTATGTATCGTCCTCCAATATAAGAACATTACGGCGATATGCGATTTCAAGAATCTGCTTTCTGCGTTCCTCGGAGAGCGTAATACCTGTCGGGTTGCAGTAATTTGGCATAACATATACGAACGCAGTTCTCTGATTCTGTCTTAACGCCTCATCAAGAAGCTCCGGTTTCATGCCTTCGCTGTCAGAGTCAACCCCCACAATTTTAGCCCCGTATGAACGGAAGACATTTAAGGCTCCCTCATAACAAGGAACAGGAACGATAACGGTTTCACCCTCGTTGCATATACACTTCGCAGCAAGCTCAAGTGCCTGCTGAACGCCGTTTGTAAGAACAATATGGTCGTCGTTTCTGCGGTATATATATTTAACCTGTAAATCCGCTTTAAGCCATTTCATAAGAGGCTCATAGCAATCTTTATATGAATAATTCAGAATTTCATCGGCATTCGTCTGAAAAAGACCGTCGGACAAGACTCTGATTTTTTCGGTCTGCATAGCCTCCTTGGCCATTCTTCCCGTCGCAAAGTCAATAAGATCAGGATTTGCCGTTGCTGTAAGAATCTGCGGAATTGGGTTTTGCCTGATATGCTGTATTCTGTAAGAAAATGCGTTCATATAACCGTTCCTTTCATACGTCTGTGCCAAATCTTGTTGTTTCTGGATATACTATATTTTATTTTATCATATTTAAACAACAATTACAAGTATTTTGCATCAAAAACCCTCTCTCGCAGGTAAATTAAAGCAAAATAAGAATATTTATTATCGTCTTTTTACGACAAATAATAGACAGTGAAAAAATATTTTTTAAAAAGCTATTGACAAGAGTGTAAAAATATTGTATATTAGATTTAGCACTCAAACTATAAGAGTGCTAACACTCTGACGGTGCGATTGCTAACAGGCACGCAAACGCTATAAGCAATAATGGAAATAGGTGGCAAATGGAAAACAGAACGCTGCGTATACTCGAAATAATTGTTGACGAATATATAAGAACAGGAGAGCCTATCGGCTCAAAGGCCGTGCAGGAATTGCTCGAAATTCCCGTTTCAACCGCTACAATACGCAATGAAATGGCGTACCTCGAACAGCAGGGTTTGCTTGAACACCCACACACCTCTGCGGGCAGAGTTCCGACATACAACGGATTTCGTGCATATATCGAAAAAATTATGCCTCACGACCTTTCCGATAATGAAAAAGTTGAAATCGACGAATTCTTCAACGAACTCGACGGAAATTCATATGATGAAATTATCTGTAATGCGTCAAAAGCGCTCGCAGAATTTACCAAATGCGCAATAGTATCTACCAACGAAACAAGTAAATTTTCTATAATATCAAAGGTAGAGGTTATACCGACAGGAAAAAGAATGTATCTCATTCTTCTCATAACTTCGGGCGGAAATGTCAAAAACCGTGTATGCCGGCTTTCGATTGACCTTTCCGACGAACAGATTGCGTTCTTCAAACGCTTTGCCGAGGACAATTTAAGCGGACACAACCTCGAAAACATTTCCGATGAGTATATCAACAGAATTTCCGAGGCACTCGGAGGTTACATGATGACGCTATCCCCTCTGCTCAAAGGCATTGCGGACATTTCCTCGGAAATGCTTAAAAATGATGTCAATATTGAGGGCGAGGCAAACCTTATAGCATGCGAAGACCTCAAAGGCTCGGAAATAGCCGAAGTATTACAGCGGAAGAGCGAGTTTACCAAATTCATTGATAATACTTTCTCCGGCATAAATGTAATGTTCGGAAAAGAAAACGATTCACTTGTTATTTCCAACTCAAGCATGATTACAGGCTCATTCAGCAAGGATGGCGAAAAGGCAGGCTCTTTAGGCTTAATTGGCCCTATGCGGCTTAATTATAAAAAAGTTATTCCCTATATCGAATACTTTACAAACAAGATAACAAATATGCTCTCCGAAGATACGGAGAACGAGGAGTTACTTGACATAGAAAAGGAGGTCAAAGGATTTGGAGAAGACAACTAAAGGAAAAAAGAAAACTGCCAAATCGACAGAAGAAACAAAAGAAAAAGAAATAAAAGTCGAAAACGCAGAAGAAACAACTGCTGCTCCCGAAACGCCAGCAGCGGATGAAAAAGACGAGCAGATTGCAAAGCTCAGCGAACAGCTTATGCGCAACATGGCTGAATACGACAATTACCGCAAAAGAACTGCCAAGGAAAAGCTTGAGCTTGAGCCTATAATCATCGCAAAGGCTGTCGGAGAAATCTTCCCTGTCATTGATAACCTTGAGCGTGCTTTGCAGGCTGAATGTTCAGATGAAGCATACAAAAAAGGCATTGAAATGATTTACGACAGTTTTGTAGAAGCTCTCAGCAGACTCGGCGTTGAAGAAATCGAAAGCGAAGGAGTTGAATTCAATCCCGCATATCATCAGGCTGTTCAGCAGGTGCAGAACGATGAGCTTGAAAGCGGAATAATTGCTTCAACTTTCCAGAAAGGCTATAAAATAGGCGAAAAAGTTCTTCGCTTTTCAATGGTTGCAGTAGTATCTTAAAAACAAAAATATATTTTCAGGAGGACAACTAAAATGGGAAAAATTATCGGTATTGACTTAGGCACAACAAACTCTTGCGTATCCGTTATCGAAGGCGGCGAAGCAACAGTTATTACAAACAGCGAGGGCAACAGAACAACTCCCTCGGTTGTTGCATTTACAAAGGATGGCGAGCGTCTTGTCGGTCAGCTTGCAAAGAACCAGTCCGTAACAAACCCCGACAAAACAGTTATCTCTATCAAGCGCCACATGGGTAGCGATTACAAGGTTGAAATTGACGGCAAAAAGTACACACCGCAGGAAATCTCCGCAATGATTCTTCAGAAGCTCAAGGCAGAAGCTGAAGCTTACCTCGGAGAAAAGGTTTCCGACGCAGTAATCACTGTTCCCGCATATTTCACAGACTCACAGCGTCAGGCTACAAAGGATGCAGGTCAAATTGCAGGTCTTAATGTCCACAGAATCATCAACGAACCTACCGCAGCTGCTCTTGCATACGGTATTGAT
Source organism: Ruminiclostridium sp. (assembly GCA_045579125.1). GTDB lineage: Bacteria > Bacillota > Clostridia > Oscillospirales > Ruminococcaceae > Ruminiclostridium_E. The sequence goes on along the minus strand of JAZNLN010000073.1, from coordinate 269 downwards.
AAGGAAAACGAACAGAAAATCGTTGTATACGACCTCGGCGGCGGTACATTTGACGTATCCATCCTTGAAATCGGCGACGGTGTTATCGAAGTTCTTGCAACAAACGGTGATACTCGTCTTGGCGGTGATGACTTTGACGAAAAGATCATGAACTATATGGCAGACACCTTCAAGGCAGAGAACGGTATTGACCTCAGAGCTGACAAGATGGCTCTCCAGAGACTTAAGGAAGCTGCGGAAAAGGCAAAGATCGAGCTTTCCGGTGTTGC
>JAZNLN010000072.1:0-12813 GCA_045579125.1 Ruminiclostridium sp. | reverse complement strand
TAGCCATCATCTTTCAGACCTTGAATTACACAGAAATATAGTTAATGGAAAATATGACAAGAAATAAATGTTGATTAAAAGGAATAATAGAAATCAAATCACAATTCAGGAGGACAAAATTTATGAAAGGGGCTCCTTTGTCATTATCCGCATTTGCGCCATGCCTCTGATACCATTAAATATAAAAACCTGGATGCGTGATTGCTATTAAAGCGTGTCGGCGATGTCGAGAACGAATCTCTCTGTCTTGTCCCAGCCGATGCATGCGTCGGTGATGGACTTGCCGTATACGCCGCCGTCAACGCCCTGGTTGCCGTCCTCAATGTAGCTCTCAACCATAAGGCCCTTTACAAAGCTGTTGATTTCGGAGCTCATTCTGCGGCTGTGGAGAACTTCCTTGCAGATACGCACCTGTTCAAGGTACTTCTTGTTGGAGTTGGAGTGGTTTGCGTCGATGATAACGCCCATGTTTTCAAGACCACGCTTGCAGTAAAGCTCGTGCAGGAGGCTGATGTCCTCGTAGTGGTAATTCGGGATAGCCTCGCCGTGCTTGTTTACGAAGCCACGGAGAATTGCGTGAACGTAGGGGTTGCCCGAGGTCTTTACCTGCCAGCCTCTGTATAGGAAAACGTGCGGATGCTGTGCGGCATAGATTGAGTTGAGCATTACCGAATAGTCGCCCGCCGTCGGGTTTTTCATTCCGACAGGCACGTCCATTGCGCTCGCCGTGAGGCGGTGCTGCTGGTTTTCAACCGAGCGTGCGCCTACCGCAACGTACGAAAGGAGGTCGGAAAGGTACTGCTAATTCTCGGGGTAGAGCATATCGTCCGCAGAGGTAAAGCCTGTTTCTTCGATTACTCGTGTATGCAGGCGGCGTACTGCGATAAGACCCTCAAGCATGTCCTCTTCCTTTGTCGGGTCGGGCTGGTGCACCATGCCCATATATCCCTCGCCCGTTGTGCGGGGCTTGTTTGTGTAAACACGGGGAATCATAAGGATTTTATCCTTTACCTTTTCCTGGAGTCCCGCAAGACGTGTTGTATAGTCGAGAACGGAGTCCTCGTTATCCGCCGAGCACGGACCGATTATAAGCAGCAGGCGCTTGTCCTCGCCCGAAAATATCTTCTTGATTTCCATGTCACGCTTTTCCTTGAGCTGCACATGCGCATAGCTTAACGGATAGCGCTCCTTGATTTCCTGGGGCTGCGGCATCTGTTTTACGAATTCGATTGCCATTTTTGTTTCCTTCTTTCTGTTTGTTGCTGTGTTTTTTATTTCTCCTCGGGCAGCTCCGCCGTGAGGTCGGCAAGGCTGTCCTTGAGGAAGTTGTTAAGATTGTTGAAAGCGTTTGCGAGGAGGTGTCTGTCAACCTCGGAAAGACCGTGCGTTATGCTTTCTGTCAGCTTTTTGTGATATTCCTTGTGCGCATTGTAAACGCAAACGCCTTTTTTCGTCAGCACGACATGCACCGCACGGCCGTCGTTTTCGCAGGGCAAACGCCTGAGGTACTTTTTCCCCTCCAGCTTTGTCACCGCAACGGTTGTTGACGGGCGGGTTATGTCGAGCGCCGCCGCAATATCGCTTACGGTCGGCTGCTTTGACTTGCTGATGTCGCCGACGGCTTCGATAAGGTGTATTTCGTTTATCGAAAGGGTAATGTCGCTCTCTTTTTTGAGCGACAGCTCCTGAAGCTTCAGAACGTTGTGATATGCGTCAACGAGTATTCTGTTAAGAGCTTCGTCAAAATATTCCAAGATGTCTTACCTCGCTTCGTTTATCAGAACTCGTCCTCTTCGTCCCTTGTGTTGTAGAGCTCAACGAGCGCCGCCATTTCCTCCTCGGTCAGGGAAACGCCCTTGCCCATTCTGTCGTGGTCGGGGGACCATTCTCTGATGTCGAATTTAGGCTCTCTGTCGTTCCAGCTCACCATATTGAGCTCCTTGCGCCAGCCCTTTGCGTTTTCGGAGATAACACCGAGTTCCTTTGTGATTTCGTACTTGAATTCTGCCATTTTTCTGCTCCTTATATATAAATTATTCTGTTATATCGTCGAACAGCGCCCGAAATTTCGAGGGGATAAGCTTATTTATGTGGTATTTTCCGAAGTACCACCGCTCAAAAGAAGTCTTGTCCGCAACGCTGTTAAGATATGCGCTTATAGTGTTTGTGTCCGTACCGAAGCCGAGAAATTCCCCCATCTTCGAAGGCGGTTCGTATGAAACTATGTAGTCCACTTTGAAATCCGCCGCCGTGAGGCGGCTTGTGCCGTTTTCGAGCTCGCTTTCGTCGGGCACCTCGTATTTCATCGCCAGCTCCTCGGTAACACCCGGGGGCAGCTCGCCGCCGTCGCTGTCCTTGCCGCCGCCGAATGCGAAAATCTTTTTTCCTGCTATTTCGAAGATATGGCCCCGCATAAGCTGCCGCAGGTTGCCGCTTATTTTTCTCGTCATTCCGCCGCACCATTCCTCGGGGGCGTATTTTTCAAGCTCGGCAAAGTTATCGTGCGCACCTTCGACGAAGAGCACGCTGTAACGCCGCTTTCCGAGCCATTTCAGAAAGCTTTTTTCCTTTTTCGACCCGTCCCATATGCAGCCGAAGTCGCCGCAGATTATGAGAGCGTCGCTTTTTTTCAGCCGCCGCAGGGCGGGGTTTTTGAAACGCTCACGGTCGCCGTGAACATCGCCCGTAAATAAAATCACACCGTCACCTCTCGTTATTCAAAACAAATTATGAAAATTTTATTACAATATCGAAAAAAGACTTTATTTTCTTGCAATAATTTGATATAATATTGTATAGTATATCCGAAAAGTATAATTATTTTGAATAATTAACTATATTATATATTATAAAGGAAGGTTTGTCCACATGAAATTGAAAAAAATATTCAGTTATATCTTAACTTTATCTATTATTGCCACTTGTTTCGTGTTTCCCGTCGCCGATATTGACGCAGGCGCATATTTTTTCCCCGAGGACGACCTTTACAGCAAGGGTCTGTATTTCGTCAATCTTGACACGGACATCGTCATAAGCGCAAAGAACGAGGACAAGATGTGTTATCCTGCGTCGCTGACGAAGATAATGACGTGCATAGTTACTATCGAGAACTGCCGTGACCTTGACGCATATGTAAAGGTTACGTACGACGCTACCAACGAGTTCTGGACCGACGACCTCAACAAGCAGGGCGCCGCAACGGCGGGTATCGACGTGGGTCAGACAAACCTTACATACCGTGACTGCCTGTACGGACTTATGCTGGCGTCGGGCTGCGAGGTTGCGAACGTGCTTGCGTATAACATAGGCAACGGCGACATTTCCGCATTCGTAAGCATGATGAACAAGAAAGCGGAGCAGATAGGCTGCAAGAACACGCATTTCTCCAACCCCCACGGACTCTGGGAGGCGCAGAACTACTCCACACCGCACGACCTTTACCTCATCGCAAAGTATGCCTACGAAAAGCTGCCGCTTTTTATGACGATAGTGGACACATATGAATATTTCATGCCCGCAAACGAGCATAACCCCGACGGCTACTACATCACAAACTACAACAAGCTTATCTGCAACACCAACGACAACCCCTACTACTACGAGTACGCTCACGGTATGAAAACGGGCTCGTTCGACTATTACTGGACAGAGGACGGCGAAAAGCACGACGGCTTTACCAACCTCGTTTCAACCGCCAAAAAGGGAGGCTTTACCTATCTTCTCGTTTCGGTCGGCGCACCGTACTACGACGCCGACGGCAACAGGCAGAGCGGTCATCTGAAGGATGCGCTCACGCTTTATAAATGGGCGTTCGCAAACTTCGACCATGTTACCGTCATGACTACCTCCGAGCGCATAACGCAGCTTAACGTCGAACAGGGCGAAAGCTCCGACATTGTGACGCTTGTGCCTGCGTCGGACTTTTCGACGCTGCTCCCGTCGTATATCGACATCGAAACGATACAGCGTGAAATCGAGATAACCGCCGAGCTTAACGAAAACGACGCAATCGTCGCACCGATTGAAAAGGGCGAAATCCTCGGCACGGTTTCGCTGAAGCTGAACAACGAGGTAATCGCAACACGAAACCTCGTAGCGGCACAGAGCATAGAACGCTCGCAGGTCGCTTATACGCTGGACAAAATAAACTCCGTTATCGGAACGGGCTGGTTCAAGGCGTGCATAGCCATTCTCGCCGTGCTTATCGTTCTTTCGATAGTGCTGAGCTCTATTCAGAAAAGCCGCAACGCCAAGGAGGAGGCAAGACTGCGCCGCCGCCTTAACGTAAACACAAACATAAAGAAGTACAAGTAATATGACAATAAACCTCATCGTTCTCGGCAGGCTCAAGGAAAAGTACCTTGACGCCGCCGTAAGCGAGTACGCAAAGCGCATTTCCGCCTTTGCAAAGCTGAACATAACCGAGCTTGACCCGGTAAAGCTGCCCGAAAATGCGGGAGATGCGCTGATTGAGAATGCGCTCGCCGCCGAGGGGGCGCAGATACTTCGGAAAATCCCGCCGCAGAGCGCCGTGACGGCGATGTGCATAGAGGGAGGACAGCTGTCGAGCGAACAGCTGGCGCAGTACATTTCGGAGGAAACTGCGAGGGGAAAAAGCTCGCTCACGTTCATTATCGGCAGCTCGTACGGACTTTCCGACGAGGTGAAAAACGCAGCGGGAAAAAAGCTCAGCATGTCGAAAATGACGTTCCCGCACCAGCTCGCAAGAGTTATGCTCCTTGAGCAGATATACCGTGCGCTGACGATAATAAACAACAGAAAGTACCACAAGTAGACAACCGAAAGAGACCCGATGATACGAATTTACCTTTATAAAACAATGCTCCTCCTTTTCGGAGCGGCAATGACGGCAACGGGAACAGTAATCCTGCTCCAGGGGCAGATGGTAATGAACTACGCTCTCATAATAGCGGGCGCAGTCATCATCGTCCACGGAGCGCACAACCTTATAAATTATATCACCAAAAAGGGCAGAATAAACGAAAAAATGCGGCACCACTGGCTCGTGGTCGGGCTGATAAACATAGCGGGAGGACTGCTGCTGATATTCCTGCACGGAATGACGATAAAGCTGTTCTACTGCTGGCTTGCGGTGTATACGCTGTTCAATGCGCTGATAAAGTTCTTTGACTTCGTGATAGCGTTTCAAGGCAGGGTCGACGGCTCATTCGGCGACCTCGTTGCCTGCATTTTCTTTTTCACGTTCGGTATAATCATGATTTTTATGCCCGAAATCGGCTCAAGAGGCTTTCTCATCGTTGCGGGCATTTACTGCATAGGCTACGGCGTGGGGCAGATAAAGGATTTCGTGTGGGGGTTTTTCAGCCAGAAGCGGAAAAACAAGCTCCGCCGCCGTCTGCGTGTGGTTGCGCCGCCGTTTATTTCGACGTTTCTGCCGTACTGGTTCCTGAAAAGATACAGCGCATTCCTCGACGAGCGTCTTGAGGAGCCGCTTGAATACACGAAGGAAATGACCGAAAAGGACGACGGAATGCCGCCCGACGTTGAGGTGCTGATACACGTTTCCGATTCTTCGACAGGACGTTTCGGACACTGTGACCTTTGTCTTGACGGGCAGATTATCTCCTACGGCAATTACGACGAGGAAACGTTCCGCCTGAGCAGGGGGATAGGCGACGGCATTCTTTTTACTGCGGAAAAAGAGCGGTATATCCGCTTTTCCGTAAACCACGACCAAAAAACCATAATCAGCTTCGGACTTCGGCTCACGCCGTTCCAGAAGGAAGCTATCCTGAACGAAATAGATGCTATCCGTGCGGACACCTATGAGTGGAAGCCGCCGTACCAGCTTGAGCGTGAAGCGTCGAAAAAGGCGGTTATTACCGACAAGTACGACTATTGCAGCAAGCTGTGGAACGGAACGAAGGCGAATTTCTACAAGTTCTCCAAGGGAAAGTTCAAGACGTATTTCGTCATGAGCACCAACTGCGTCATGCTGACCGACAGTATAATCGGCCGTGCGGGCGCTGACGTTGTGAAGCTTGACGGCGTGCTTACGCCGGGAACGTATTTCGATTATCTCCAGCGTGAATACCTGCTTGAAAACAGCATGGTCTATAAGCGCACGGTTTACAATAAATACAGCTGCGAGGAGCTTTTTGAGCTTGAAAAGGAAGCGGCACGAAAGGTAGGAAACAACAATGCCCGATAACGAAACAATACACGACCGATTTGTCGGCGCCATGCTCGGCGTAGCGATAGGCGACGCATTCGGCTACCCCATAGAGCTTATGGACTACGACAGCATCTGCGACCGTTTTGAACGGCTCGGCTGTCTTGACCTTGCGGTAAGCAAGCGCACGCAGACCGCTCTTTTTACCGACGACACACAGCTCTCCCTCTTTACGGCGGACGGACTTCTCTGGGCTCACAGCGCAGGCGCCGCCGACGGCAGAGTGCCCTACGAGGATTATCTTTTCTACGCATATCAGGTGTGGCTCTACACGCAGACGAAAATGGTTGCGGGCAAGGAATACGCATGGATTTTCGACCCGCACAAGAATCCCTACCGTCTGCGGCTTTTAAAGGCGAAGGGGCTTTACAAAAAGCGCACCGCCGACACCAAGAACATCGACGCACTCATGAAAATCCGCAACAACGAGTACGGCACAATCCGCACCCACTACAACGAAAATATGGACAACGGCGGCATAAAGCGTGTAGCGCCGATAGGAATGTATTTCTACTCCTCAACCAAGAGGGCGTTTGAGATGGGCTGTGCCTGTGCGGCGATTACGCACGGCAGTCCCGTAGGCTATATTTCCGCAGGCTGTTACAGCGCTATTATTGCCGAGCTGATACAGGGCGAGGAGCTGGAGGACGCAGTTCACAACGTAATGCGTCTGGTGCAGTCGGTGCCCGACGGGGATATATGCTACCGCACGCTCAAATACGCAATGGAGCTGGTTGAAAACGACAGCGTGGAGCCTATGGAGGCGGTACGCAAGATGGGGCTCGGCTACGAGGCATACGAGGCGCTCGCAATCTCGGTTTTCTGCGCAGTGCTCCATAAGGAGAACACGAAGTTCGCAATAGAGCTCGCCGCAAACCAGGACGGCGCAAGCGACACCTGCGCCTCAATAACCGCCGCAATCCTCGGCGCATACAAGGGCGAGGCGGCGTTCCCGAAGAAGTGGGTCAAAAAGCTCCAGTACAGGGAGCTGGTCGAGTCAATCGCCGACAAGCTCTGCACGGCGGTATGCGCAAACGACGATTTTTCAATGGACATTGACGACATAGATGAGGAAGACTAAGCGAAAGGACAGGCTATGCCAAAATCAAGCAACCAGAAGCTCCGACTGCTGTACCTTTCAAAAATTTTCGCCGAGGAAACCGACGAAAATCACACCCTGACCGTTCAGCAGCTTATCTCACGGCTCGCCGACATGAACGTTGCGGCGGAGCGGAAAACGATATACGACGACATCGAGCAGCTCTCCCTCGCAGGCTACCAGATTGAGCGCATAAAGGCAAAGCAGACGGGGTACTATCTCGCCGAACGTGAGTTCGAAATGCCCGAGCTGAAGCTGCTTGCGGACGCCGTTGCGTGCTCACGCTTTATAACTGCGTCGAAGTCGGTAAGCCTGATAAAGAAGATAGGCAAGCTTTCGAGCAGCTACGGCGCAAGGGAGCTGACACGTCAGGTCATCGTGACAAACCGTGTAAAAACGGCTAATGAAAAGATATACTACAACGTTGACGCCATCCAGCAGGCAATTAACAACAGCGAAAAAATAAGCTTTTTGTATTTTGATTACGACTGCGAAAAGAGCAAGCTGTACCATAACGAGAAAAAACCTCTCACGCTGTCGCCGTATTCGCTCGTATGGAAGGACGACAACTATTACTGCGTCGGCTACTACGACAAGCGGGAAACGATAGCGAATTTCCGTGTCGACAAGATGGAGGCGATTTCGGTTTCGGACGAGCCGTTCGTCAAAAGCCCCGCAGGCTTCGACATCGGGGAATACACCAAGCGGCTTTTCGGAATGTTCGGCGGGAACTCGCCCGAGCGTGTGACGATGAGGTTTGAAAACAAGCTTGCGGGCGTTGTGGTTGACCGTTTCGGAAAATCCGTCCTTATGCAGAAGGACGGCGACAGCCATTTCACCATCTGTCCGTCGGTAGTGCTCAGTCCTATCCTCTACGGCTGGCTTTTCCAGTACGGCGGGGCGGCGGAGATAATCGCCCCCGAGCATGCGAGAAAGGCAATGCGGGAGCGTGCGGAAGCGGTTGCGGGAATGTATAAGTGAGAAAAACAGCAAGGCGGTAAAGAATGCTCTTTGTCGCCTTGAATTTTTAAACGGAGGAAAAATCTATGCCTTTATGGTCAAAGGAACAGAAAACGGCGATAAATTTCCGTGACGGCTCGGCAATCGTGTCCGCCGCCGCAGGAAGCGGCAAAACGGCGGTGCTTGTCGAAAGGGTAAAGCAGATTATCTGCGACGAGAAAAACCCCGTGCCTGCGGACGAGCTTGCGATAATGACCTTTACGAACAAAGCGGCGGACGAGCTTCGTCAGAGGCTTATGAACGAGGTTGCCGACCTCGGCGACACGCCGTACATAAGGGAGCAGATTATCCGTCTTGAAAGTGCGGACATTTCGACGATAAGCTCGTTCTGTCTTAATATTGTGCGGGAGTTTGCGACGACGGCGGGGCTCACTCCGTCGTTTTCCGTCCTTGACACGTCCGAGGTGCAGGCTATGCGTGTGACGGCGCTTGAAAGGACGATGGAACGGCTGCACGCCGAATTTTCCGACAGGGAAATCCTCCTGCTGCACAAATATTTCGCCGAAACCGACGACAGCGGAATTGAAAACGCTGTTACGGGGCTGTACGATTTTACGAGAAACCTGCCCGACATAAAAGGCTTCCTCAAAAGGCACGAAAGCACGACATCCCGCAGACCCGCAAAAAAAGCGGCAAAATACCTCCGTGAGCTTGCGGAGGACTGCGTTATAAAAGTGAAAGTGGCCGCAATGGGAATGGTCGATAGCGCAGAAAGCGAGAAGATGTCGGATTACTGCATGCAGTTCGCCGACCTTGCGCACAGGCTCGTTGACATCGACATTTTCGACCCCGACAATATAACCGAGCTTTACGACATCACGTCGTTCAAGCCCGACGGAAAAATGCCGACGGAAAAGGGCGAATACAGCGGCGGCGTAAAGCTTATGCGTGAGCTGTTTACCGAGAGCCTTGAAAAGCTCGGCCTGCTCCTGCCGCTCATACGGAACGCAGAGGACGACCTGCAAAGGACTGCGCCCGCCGCTGCGGCACTGATAAAGCTTATGCGTGTGTTCGAGAGCGAGTACAGCGGGTTAAAGCGTGCGGCGGACGGGGTGGATTTCTCCGACCTTGAACAGCTGACGCTCACGCTTACCGAGGACGAAAGCATACGGAAAAAACTGCGCTCACGCTTCAGATACATCATAGTAGACGAGTTTCAGGACAGCAACGACGTCCAGTACGAAATATTCCACAGAATATCCGACAACGGCGAAAATCTCTTTTTCGTCGGCGACATAAAGCAGTCTATTTACCGATTCCGAGGCGCAAACCCCGACGTATTCACATACTGCATGGCGGGGCGGAGCTACAAGAACATCTACATGTCCAAGAATTTCCGCAGCAACAGGCACGTCATAAAGGCGGTCAACGGCATTTTCGAAAGCGTCATGACGGCGGACTGCGGCGGCGCACGTTACAGCGCCAGCGCAAGGCTTTACGAGGCGGCGAGGGAAATATACAGAGAGAGCGACGCCGACAAGGGGAACACCGCCGAGCTTATCCTTTTGGATAACGTCAGCGAGCAGGACTACATAGCCGCCCGTATTGCGGAAATGCTTAACGAGGGATTTCTCGTAACGGATAAGCGGACAGGCGAGCGGCGCCCGTGCAGGGTAGACGACTTTGCTATTATAATGCGCTCCGATACGAGCAGGGCGCACATCTACCGTGAGGCGCTCGCACGCTACGGCATACCCGCCAGGGCAAAGGGCGACGCCGAGTACACCAACCTTGCGGAGATAAATCTCGTTATAAGCCTGCTGACGGTTATTGACAACCCCTATAACGATATTGCGGCGGCGACCGTGCTTATGTCGCCGCTTTACATGGCGAGCGCCGAGGACATGGCGCAGATTCGCCTTGCGAGCAGAAAAAGCCTTTATTCGGGCGTGATAGCCTCGGCGGAAAAAGTACCCGCCGCAAAGCGCTTCCTTGCCGACTACCGCAGATACCGAAAGCTGATGACCGATTCGTCCGTGACGGAACTTGTCCGCACTATATACGACGACGGTGCGCTCATCGCCGCAGTTTCGCTCCGCTATAAAGGCGAGCAGTGCGTGGCGAACATACGAAAGCTATTCGGCTACACCGAAAAATTCTCGCAGAACGGCGGCGGCACTCTCTCCGACTTCCTCGCATTTTTCGAAAAGACGAAGAAGAACTCTCTCCAGCTTACCCCCGGCGTGACCGACACGGGGCTCAAAAATGTTACCATTATGTCCATACACGCCTCAAAGGGTCTTGAATATCCCATCTGCTTTGTCGCCGAGGCGCACAGGCATTTCAATTTCACCGACTCGTGGGGCAGGGTGCTGTTCGACATGGATTTAGGAATCGGCATAGTCGATATTGACGAGGAAAAAGCGGCAATAATCGAAACCGCCCTGCACAAGGCGATTTCCGAGAAAATATCCGCCGCAACGGTGAGCGAGGAAATGCGCCTGCTGTACGTTGCGCTTACCCGAGCGAGGGAAAAGCTGATAATAACCGCCGAAACGAAGGAAAACAAGAACGGCACGGTGAAAATCCCCAAAAACAGCTTCCTTGAATGGATTGACAGCAGCGCCGCAGTCGGAAAAAAGGTGCTGACTGCGGAAAGGGTACGCTCGCTTGCGGGCTTGCCTCTGCCCGAGGCAGACTCGGAGAGCGAGGAGGAGGCGTGCGCCGACCCCGAAACGGTCGAAAGGATAAAAAGCGCTCTCGGCGGGGAGTATGCGTACTCTGCGCTTTGCAGTATCCCCGCAAAGTTCACGGCAACGGAGCTCGGCGTTGAGCACAAGGAAAACATCCTCGCTGAAACTACTGAAAAGGTATCGGTATTCCCGAGAAAACCGTCGTTCCTGCTCCCCGAAAAAAATCTGACAGGCAAGAAAAAGGGCGACGCATACCACAAGGTCATGGAGCTGCTTGATTTTTCCGACAAGAATGCGAAAAAACAGCTGGAGCGGCTGCACGCCGCAGGCACACTGACCGACGCCGAGTACGCCTGCATAAAAGCGGCGGAGATACAGAAATTCCTCGACAGCGACCTTTGCGGCAGGGCTGTGCGGGCGGAGAAAATGTACCGTGAGTTTCCTGTTTTCGGAGAAATTCCGCTGTCTTACCTCGGTGTGTACGACATTCCCGCCGACTGCGACGACAAGCCCATAGTACAGGGTATCGCCGATATGTTTTTTATTGAGGACGGAAAAATCGTCCTTGTTGACTACAAAACCAACCACAACGTCACCCCCGCAAAGCTGATTGAAACCTACAAGGGACAGCTCGACATCTACGCCTCTATCCTCTCCGACACGTTCGGCATGCCCGCCGACGAGGCCGTGCTGTACTCGTTTGAGCTGGGGGAGGTTAAGGTAGAGGTGTGATTGGGGTTCCCGAAAGATTTCCCGCCCACGGCTAAAAACTGTGATTACACCAACACATCTGACTGATTGGGGCATGGGGGAAAATCTCCCCAAAAATCACCGCTCACCGCCCTGCTTACAGGCAACACCTACCACGACAACGGATTGAACATTACCGATTTAAAGCGGTGCAGTTATTCAGAAGTCACACTATTTTGCGCCGTCCTGTCGTACCCTCATTAAATCAAAAAACGAGCTATTGACATGGATTAGAATTTCGCCAATATAAAGCGGCACAGTTATTGCAAGAACACCGAAATGAGAGTAGGCATGGGAGAATCTGCGCCCTTTGAAAAGGGCGCCCCTAAACTTTTGCACATTTGATTTATAGGCTTTCGCTCCGAAATAGTGTTTTGTTTGATTTGGGGCGGGTACTCTTTCGGGGGACACCTTTCTGAAGAAAGGTTATCCCCCGCACCCCCTTCCAAAGACTTTCTGTGCGGGAATTGCATCGCGGATTTTTTTATACAGACAAGTGCAACCATCCCGCACCGCCGTAAAATGCCGCCTGCCGCCGCCATTTTACCCGCTCCTTACTCCGTTCGTCGCCCTCGCTTTGCTCTTGGCGGTGCTGTGTTTATGCGGGCTGTGAGCTGCACAACTGCTCCGCCTATCATCTGCTTAAAGGAAATCAAAAGGGGTGGTGCGGAGTAAGCATTTGTGGTGTGAAATTGGCATTTGTCGATTTAAAGCAGTGTAGTTGTCCTGAAATCACACTATTTTGCGCTGTTCTGCCGCACCCTCATTCAATCATAAAACAGGGGCTGTTGGTACAAATTAGGTGTTCTTCGCTTTAAAGCGACGCAGTCGACAAGATTATAATTTGTTCCTCAACCGCCTCGCCGCACTCCACTATAAAAGCTCTCAAAATTTACGCCACTGCATACGAACGAGAAAGGACATTATAAGCTGGTGCTTCTTGCCTCGTGCACAAGGATACGTTTGAGAGCGTCGAGCTTGTTTTCGTGCGCTCTTTCCTCCGTTTCGAGTTCAAAAGTTTTTTGCAATGCCTTGCGAAAAACTTTTGCGTGTTTGAGAAACGGACGTGCTTGTTTCTTGTCTAATAAAACTGTGGT
>JAZNLN010000071.1:0-5631 GCA_045579125.1 Ruminiclostridium sp. | reverse complement strand
TGTTGCAACTAAAACCAAAAAGGGGGCATGGGGGAAAATCTCCCCAAAAATCACCGCCCGACTTGCAGACAACCCCTACCACGACAACGGATTGAACATTACCGCTTTAAAGCGACACGGTAGCCCTGAAGTCAATCCATTTCCCGCCGCCTCGCCGCACCTCATTATAAAAGCTCTCAAAATTTACGCCACTGCCTGCGAACGAGAAAAAACATTATACGCCGGTACTTCTTGCCTCGTGCACAGGCATACGTTTGAGAGCGTCGAGCTTGTTTTCGTGCGCTCTTGTCTGTTTCGTGCGAGTTGCGAAAATATTGCGGAGCAATATTTTTGCGTGTCTGAGCACGGACGGCAGTGCACGCATTCCAGTACTTGTGTTGTAAAGCTCCACGCATGTGGTCGCCTTCTTTTCCATATTTCTTGGCGAAACAAGAAATATGGCGAGGGGCTTCGCTCGTTTTAAATTAAATATTGCTCAAATTGGGGGCGAGGAGCCCCCTTAACAAGCACAAAGACTAAATCCAAAAGACACGACAACACAAAACGACACCGCCGCTTTAAAGCAGCGCAGTTGTTGCAGGTAAAATCATAAAAAAGGGGGCACGGGGGATTATCCCCCAAAATCCCCTCACTAATCGTTCCTTTTTCTGACAAAACACACCTCCCCGTCGTCGTCTGCGGTCAGCAGAAAGACCTCGGAGAGCTTTGTTTTCCGCCGTTTGAGCAGATTTTCAAGCCATGCCTTGTCAAGCCTGTGCTCGGAAAGGCCGCCCTCGCACAGCTCTCCGTCCTTGATTATAACCGAGGGCGGATTTTTTTCGGTTTCGTACTTGCGGAAAAAATTGATTTTTCCTGTCGTTTCGACGACAGCGTAGCGAACAGATGAAATGTCAAAAATCTGATTGTCACGCATAGCTTCCATAACATCATCTATCGTGTAACGGAGCCTGCGCATTTCCTTTTGCAGAATTTTTCCGTCGGAGATGATGACCTGCGGCGTGCCTGCGATAAAACGGCGGACTTTGCCGCTTTTGAGCATGATGTACGAAACCGTGACGTCAAGTCCGACTATTATAAATATCGGCACAAGCCCGGGCAGCATCGGCATCGAAGCGTCCTCAATCGAAAGAGTTGCGATGTTGGAAACGAGGATTGTGGTGACAAGCTCGGAGGGCTGGAGCTCGCCGAGCTGTTTTTTTCCCATGAGGCGGAGAGCGAGGATGACGAGGACGTAAAGAACGAGCGTTCGGATTATAATAATAAGCATGGCTTTCTCCTGTCGTTTTTGATTTGTATTATTTTGCGCATTGCGGTTAAAATAATACAGATTACTGCGAAAGGACTGATTTTACGAAAAATATGCTTACCGCTCCGATTGAGGAAAATATAACGGAGATACGGAGATACATGAACAATTCAAGCGACCTTACCATAAAGAACGCAAGAGCGGGCGGACGGGAAATAGCCGTCGTTTTCTGCGAGGGCATGCTGTCCACGGAGATTATGGCAAATCTGATATTCCGTCCGATAAACCTGCTTGCCGACGAGGACGACATGTCCCCCGACGACCTCCGCAGACGTCTGCACGAGGGTCTGCTGCTTGCGGGCGACCAGAAGATAGTGACCGAGCTTTCACAGCTGTCCGTTCTGCTTATGTCGGGATTTGCGGCGGTGCTTATCGACGGAGTGGCGAGCGCTCTCGTGATAGCCGTGCACGGCTATCCCTCACGGAGTATCCAGGAGCCGTCCACGCACCGCAGCATACGAAGCTCGCACGAGGGCTTTGTCGAAGTGCTCCGTACCAATATGATGATGGTGCGGCGGCGTATGAAAACGCCCGACCTCGTTTTTGAAATAAATTCGCTCGGGGATATGTCGAAAACCGACGTGTGTCTGTGCTATATAAAGGGGCGTGCGCCGTCGGCTCTTATAGACAAGGTAAAGGAGCGGCTTGCGGCGATACCGCTCGAAACGGTCATTGAGGGCGGGTATATCCAGCCGTTTCTCGAAAAAAAGGGCGCATTCCTGTACTCGGAGATAGGAACGACCGAGCGCCCCGACGATTTTGTTTCAAAGCTGTACGGCGGGAGCGTCGGGATTATCGTTGACGGAACGCCGTTTGCACTCGTTCTGCCGCACCTGTTTACGGAGAATTTTCAGACGACGGACGACTATACAGGGCTCCCCGTATACACGCTTTTTAACCGCATTCTGCGGTATGTCGCTTTTTTCTCGGGAGTAATGCTGTCGGGGGTGTACGTTGCGCTGGCGAATTTCAATCCCGAGCTGTTCCCCGACCTGCTGCTCCTGAACCTTGCCGTGTCCGCACAGCAAACGCCGTTCAACCTGCTTATCGAATGTATAGTGATACACGTTTTCTACGAAATCATGCGCAAGGCGGGACTGCGCATGCCGACCCAGCTCGGGCACACCATAAGCATTGTCGGCGGTATTGTAATCGGCGACATCGTGGTATCTGCGGGGCTTGTGGGGGCGCCGCTGGTGCTGATAGTAGCGGTTTCGTCGATTACGAGCTTTATGGTGCCCGACCTGTATGACCTTATGATACTGCTGCGGTTTGCGTTTATCATTGCGGGCGGACTGTGGGGCCTGTACGGCATTACGGCGCTCGGTATGCTTTTTCTCTTCCGCCTGTGCTCACGCAGTTCGTACGGAATACCCGCAACGGCGCCGCTTTCGCCGTTTTCTCCGAAAGCCATGCGGGACGTTTTCCTGCGGCTGAGCTGGCGCACGCTCGCAAAAACCGACAGCAGGACCGAAAATATGAACGGAGTTGCAATTTCAGATGAATAAAATCAGCTTTTCACAGCTTGCTTGTCTTTTGTTTGTTTCAAGGATTTTCGCCGAGGCGCACACTCATTTCACACAGCAGAACGTCTACGGAATGCAGAGATTTACAGCGCTTTTGCTGTCGTTTGTCCTGCTGCTGGCGGTGAGCGTTCCTCTGCTCGTCTTTCTGCATTTCGGCGGCGAAAAATCGGCTGTTGCGGCGATTCGTGAGAAAAGCCGCATACTCGGCGTGCTGGTCGGGGCTCTTATTCTGGTACAGCTGCTGTCGTCGTCGCTGTCAACGCTCGTGCACCTCGAATACTACGCCTCAAGCACGATTTTCACAAGCGCACCCATGCTCCTGGTTATCATTTTCCCCGTAGTATGTGCGCTGTACGCTCTCCGCTGCGGGATTGAGAGCATCGCCCGTACGGGCGCCGTGGTTTTTGCGGCGTTCTGCGCCCTTATCGTGCTTGTGTTCTTCTCTACGCTCCGATACTCCGACTTTTCCCGCCTCTACCCCGCTTTTGCCGATACGCCCGACACGCTCCTCTCCGACGTGGGAGAGGAATTTTCGAAGAATGCCGAGCCGCTTGTTCTTCTGCTGCTGTGCGGGAATGTCAGAAAAAAAGCACACAGGAGCCTGTGGATATACCTGCCCGCAGTGCTTGCGGCGACGGAGCTTATGAACCTAATGTATATGACCGTCCTCGGGCACTATTTCGACAGCCTTATCTTCCCTTTCTACACTCTCGCCTCGCTTTCCGACATCGTTCTTCTCCAGCGGCTTGACGGAATTGACGCAGTTGTCTGGACAATGGCGGCGATAGTCCGTCTGTCGGTATTTGCTCTGGCGGCGGCGGAAACGGTGAGGAACGGGCTCGGTCTGCGGCGTGCAGCCGCCGTCACAGCGGGGCTTTTCGTGCTGCTGATACCGCTTGCGGCTTATTTCTGCGGAAACGAGGCGGGCTTTGTGAAATACGTCATAAGCTACGGCAAAACAGGCATACCGCTCGCCGTGATAATAATTATAACCTCTGTCGCCGCAATAGCCTCAAAACCCAAAAGGAGGGACTCCCTTGAAACGCATTAAGCTGTTATTTCTGTGCATTCTGCCGCTGTTTGCCGGCGGGTGCGTGCCGCATGTCGAACTAAGCGAAAAAGCCATCGTCGAAGCGGTCGCAATCGACAAGGACGGCGGACGCTACACGGTGACTGTCCAGTATTTCGGAACGGAGGGCGCAGGCGGCTCCACGCCTGTCGATTCCAGCAAGCCCAACGCAATAACCGTAAGAGGGAGCGGCGAAACTGTGGCGGAGGCGATGACGGCGGTTTCGGCAAACTGCGGCAGTCCGCTCATGCTCGGAGCGGCGCAGTTCGTGCTTATAGGCCGTGAGGCGACAAAGGAAAAGCTGTCGGAGCTTGTGAACTTCGTCATCTCCTACAACCGCTGTCATCCGCAGATTACGCTTGCGGCGGCGGACGGAAAGGCAAGCGACATCCTTGAAGTAAAGTTCAGGGAGCACGTCTCCTCGCCGATGAAGCTTGCGAGCGTTTTCCGAAACTGCAAAAACCTCGGAATGATGTACGACTCGTCATTTATTTCCGTCGTAAACGGCATTTACAGCCGCTCGGGCTCAACCGTACTTCCGCTGGTCAAGGTGTCGGAGGGACTGACGGATATGGCGGAGGAGGATAAAAGCGTGAGCGCAGACGGAGCGGTGCTGTACCGTGACGGCACGGCGCTTGCGGACATAAGCTCCGAGGAGGTCAGCGGGCTTATGCTCCTCGGCGGCGGAATAACCGAGCTGCCTGTGAAAATGAAAGCGGAGGGGAAAAATGTTTCGCTGAACGTGTACGGCGTTACGGTGCGGATAACCTCGTCCACAGGCGAAAAAAACAATATCCTCTTTGCGGTTGAAGTCAGCGCCGCCGCACAGATAACCGATAACACGCTCGTCGGAACAACCCACGAAACCTACCCCGTTATCGAAAAGGCCGCCGCAGGAGAGCTGACCGAGCTTGTAAAGAAAGCCGCCGAAAATGTCATAAAAAAGCACGGCGCAGACCCGACAGGCCTCGAAAGCATAGTCCGTAACGCCGACCCGCATTTGTGGCGTGAGGCGGAGCGTGACTGGCAGAAAGCGCTCGAAAACAGCGAATGGCTCATCTCCTCCGAGGTCAGGATTGAGCGCTACGGAACTTATATGGAGTAATTATGGTAAGATTTATTATCTGCATCGGGCTTATTGCGGCGCTGGTCACGCTTGCGGTTTTCGGCACGGCGTACGTCGGAAATGTCACCGAGGAGGTTGCCGCCCTGCTTGACGGCATTGCCGAGGGCACAGCCGACCCCGTTTCCGCCGCAGAAGAAGCCCAGAGCATCTGGAACAGCTTTTACGAGCGTAATTTTCTCATTACCGACAAGGAGCACGCAATGGAAATCACGGTTTCCCTCGCCCGAATTTCCGCTCTCGCCGAGGAAAACGACGACGACCTCACGGTCGAATGCATAACCACGAAAAAACTGCTCCTTTTCTTCCGTGACAAGCAGATTCCCGACTTTCCGTTCGGCGTGTAGCCCTCCTGCGCACAAGCACAAGCATCCCGCCCGCAGGGGCCGCCGCCGCACTTCGTGCGGCACCCTGCGCTCCCGAGGGGAGTGCAGGCGGCAAAATCACTCCGTGATTTTGCGGCGGCGCCGTGTGTGCTGTGCGTACCGCTTTTCGTCGTAGCGGGAAAAATAAAACCCGTGAGTAATTCACGGGTTTTTCTTTATCCTGACAACAAGAGGAGCAGATGTGAGAAAAAAACGCACCGTACAGCACCGCCACGAGCGAA
>JAZNLN010000070.1:0-8260 GCA_045579125.1 Ruminiclostridium sp. | reverse complement strand
GTTTCGCACCTTATTTGTGCGTCGGGGTCAAAACTGCCTTATGGCACCCACACTAAGGCGAGCCGCCTTGGGCAATTCCTGCCTTTTAAAACATTCTGCTTTATCGGAACAGGAAAAACGGCAGGAGTACACAATACTGCTGTATCGCACCCACGCTAAAGGGAGCCCCTTTGGGCAAATCCGCCGCACGCTGAACATGTGCTGTTTCGCACCTTATTTGTGCGTCGGGGTCAAAACTGCCTTATGGCACCCACACTAACGAGTGCAGTCCTTTTTATTTTGCTGTTGTCTGCATTTTCCTGCTCTCCTCAAGCGACGGACTTACATAGTCCTTTACGCTCGTAACAGAGTACACAAAAACGCCTTTTGATTTGCCTTTAAGCGGGATTTCTCCGACCTCGTCAACGGTTATTCTGTCCTTGACCTGCTCGTAAACGGCGCCGCTTATATACACCGTTCCACGGGGCGCATTCGCCTCAAGACGAGCGGCGGTATTTACCGTGTCGCCGATAGCTGTGTAGTCCATACGGAAATCACAGCCGATATTTCCCACTACCGCAGGACCGCAGTTTACGCCGACGCCGAAGCCGACGTGCTTTCCGTAGCGTTCAACAAACTGCTCCTCAATTTTATTGCCGCCCTGGACAATATCCCACGCCGCAAGCAATGCCTTATATACATAATCCTCCGTATCAAACGGCGCATTGAACACCGCCATCGTTGCGTCGCCGATGAACTTGTCAAGCGTGCCGCCGTGACGGAAAATGCAGTTTGTGGTAAGCTCAAGATAGCTGTTGAGAATGTCCACGACCTGTTCGGGCTCAAGGCTCTCGGACAGAGGCGTGAAGCCTCTTATGTCAACGAAAAGTACGGCTACATCTCTGTTTTCGCCGCCGAGTTTCAGTTCATATGTACCGCTTTTTGCTATTTCGCTTACAACCTGCGGGGCAACGTATTTGCTGAACGCCTTTTCAACGCTCCTTTTGGCTTCACGGGCTTTATAGTAGTGAATAACGATGTGGTATACGGCTATAATAACCGCTATGCAGGGCACCGTTAGGTTTTCCCAGGTGTAGCCTGCGTCAAAAAGGAATATTCCTGCGCCGAGCTTTGCCGCCGCTGTCACGGCGCACACTGCCGCCGAGCCGACCGCACCGAGCCTGCCGCAGACAAGCATAAGCAGTACCGCAACTGCCGCCGCAATGATACCGTTCACTATATCGGGAACGGGATGTAACAGCTTGTTTTCCATAAGCGCCTGGAGAACGTTTGCGTGAATTTCGACTCCGTACATCTGACCGCCTCTGTCAATCGGCACAAAATACGAGTCCATCATTCCCGCCGCATATGCTCCGACAAACACCACACAGTCGTCAAATGTCTGTGCGGGAACGTTCCCCTCAAGCACGTCTATCAGCGAAACATTCTCATAATCCGAGGGACGTCCGCTGTATCGGAAACCGAAAATCATATCGTCCGTCGGATAATCGGGCTCCAGCCCCATATGCTCCATGTATTTTTCGTATATAACCGAGGTAAAGCTCTTGTAACGCTTGCCGTCCGTGTCGTTGAAATAAAGGAACGATTCTCTTACAAGCGAATCCTTGTCGTCAAGAAGTGCGTTTACAAATCCCTGCTCGGTGACGTTCCGAAGCGCCTCGTACGGAATGACCTTATCTTCGGGGTAAAGCGTATTGATATACATTTCGCCGTTTTTATCGGCTGTAAGACGTGTTGAAAAAACATAGCTGAAGCCCGCAACAACGTTCCCGTTTTTTTCGCACACCTCGGCGAAACGCAGGTCATTCTCGTCGTTGTTTTCGCTGCTGAAAAGCACGTCGAAGCCTATGACAGCAGGACGCACGTCCTCGGAAACGCACAGCTTTTCAACAAGGTCCGCAAACACCGAACGGTCCCACTCGGAAAATTCTCCGAGCTTGCTCATAGTTCTGTCGTCTATGGTTATTATCCGTATATTTCCGTCTACCGACGTCGGCTTATGGTACAGTATGTCCTCGGCGCCCTTGTCAATCGTCCCGAACAGTCCGAAGAACGCCGAGCAGAAAGCAGCAACGCCGAAAAGTAAGCACATCGCCGCTCTGATGGTTTTTTTCATCTTTTCCCCTCCGTATGATTATAGATTATGTCTTGCCCTCACGACAGCGAGGCACAGAATTCCTTTATCTTCTTATCGTTTTCCTCCGACGGCTTTGCCTTGGGGTCGACAAGAACGAGCTCTGCGTCAAAGCTCTGTATACCGAGATATGCTTTCAGCTTTTCCGAAGCCTTGTCTGCTCCGCCGCCGCTGAAACAAAACAGCGCCGCAAAGCGTCTGCCCGAAAGAGCGTTCCTGTTCCCGGAAATAAACGAGCGTATCGGAGGCGCAAAGCTGCTCGCCCAGACAGGAGTACACAACACAATTCTGTCATACTTTTCTGCGTAGAACTCATACGGCATAAGCTCGGGCGTGTCGCCCATAACCGCACTTTTTCCGCCCCATATAAACTTTCTTATTCCCTTGCTCGGATATGCCTTCTGCGGCTTTATGCAGATAAGGTCTGCGCCGAGTATTTCCGCCGCTTTTCCTGCCGCATATTCCGTATTGCCTTCCATAGAATAATATACAAACGCTGTTCTCATAAATGCCCTCCCGTCAAATATTCCGATACGTCAATTATATCATTTTAAAAGCGAACGTTCAACCCCTTTCGCCTTATTTTTTTGCATTTATCCCTCTCACCCTTGCCCTCAGCTCAAGCACGAGCGGCGCAGGCACCGAAAGCTCGTCTATCCCCATTTCAAGCAGTTTTTCCGTCATTGCTGTATCCGCCGCAAGCTCCCCGCATACGCCTATCCATTTTCCGTTGCTGTGAGCGCTGTCCGCCGCAAAACGTATAAGCCGCATGACGGCCTCGTGATATGGGTCGCAGAATCTTTCAACGTCCGCATTCTGACGGTCGCAGGCGAGGGTATACTGCGTAAGGTCGTTGGTGCCGACGCTGAAAAAATCAACCATTGGCGCAAGCCTGTCGCTTATGACTGCGGCGGCGGGGGTTTCTATCATTATCCCGATTTCGGTCTTGTCGGAATATTTCTTCCCCTCTGCGGCAAGCTCGTTTCTGACCTCGCCGCATAATTCAAGCGCCTCACGCAGCTCATTTTCACCCGTTATCATAGGAAACATAATCCCGAGCTTTCCGTATGCGGACGCACGGTAAAGCGCACGAAGCTGTGTGCGGAATATTTCCCTGTGAGTAAGGCAGAATCTTATTGCACGCAGTCCGAGAGCAGGGTTTTCCTCCTTGCCGACGGCGAAATGCTCTGTCTGCTTGTCGGCGCCTATGTCGAGCGTGCGTATTATTACTTTTTTTCCCGACATTATTTCAAGCACCTGTCTGTACGCATTGAACTGCCGCTCCTCGTCGGGGAAAACTCTGTCGTTCATGTAAAGAAATTCGCTTCGGAAAAGACCGATTCCGCCTGCGTCATTGAGAAGCGCCTCGCTGACATTATCAATACTTCCTGCGTTCGCAAAAATGTCTATTTTCCTGCCGTCGGCTGTGACATCCGCCTTGCCTTTCAGCTTTAAAAGACGTTCCCTTTTCTCTTGGTCACGGCTTTGCCGAGCTTTATATTCTGCGGCAGTTTTTTCGTCGGGATTTACGATAAGCACTCCCGCCGAGCCGTCGGCTATCGCCGTATCCCCGTCGCTCACGCTCCCGAGCATTTCCGATCCTACCCCTATTACGGCGGGGATATTCATACTGCGGGCAAGAATTGCGGTGTGCGAATTGGGCGTTCCGTATGCGGTTGCAAAGGCGAGGACCGAATTCTTGTCAAGCGATACCGTTTCGCTCGGCGCAAGGTCGTCGGCGCAGATTATTACCCCCTCTCCGACGTCGCCGCTCTCCTCCCCGCCGTTTTCAAGACAGCGGATTATGCGGGAGGATATGTCCTTTATGTCGGCGGAGCGTGCCTGCATATAAGCGTTGTCCATGGAAGAAAAGCTGTCGGCAAGCCTGTCCGCCGTGCAGGCGACCGCATACTCCGCATTGACCCCCTGCTCCCTTATCGTCTGCAAAACTCCGCCGCAGAAATCCTCGTCGTCAAGCATCATCATGTGTATTTCGAATATTCCCGCTTCGTCCTCGCCTGCCTCCGCCAACGCCTTGCGGTAAATGTCTGTGAGCTGCTCCGAGGCTTTTCTTTTTGCCGCTTCGAAACGTGCGGTTTCCGACTGCACGTCTGTAATTTTTACGGGCGCCGTATTTTTGCCGCCGTGCCTTATTATTTTTACCTTACCGACAGCCGCAGAGCCGCAGACGCCTTTTCCTGTAAATTTTTTCATACGCCCTCCTGTCGGCGGATATTACAGATTTTCCCCGAAAAACTTTTTCATCGCCTCTATCGCCGCATTCTCGTCGCCGCCCTTTGCGGAAACCGTAATCCTGTCGCCGCACTTTATTCCCATGCCCATAACGGCTATCAGCTTTTCTGCGTTGACGGTTTTTTCTCCGAGCGTCAGTGTTATTTCGCTCCCGAGCATTTTCGCCGCCTTTGCAAGCAGACCCGCAGGTCTTGCGTGTATTCCGAGTTCGTCCTTTATCGTGTATTCAAAACTTTTCATATACGCTCCTTTCTAAACTCATACAATGCTTTTTTCACAGCTGATAAGCACTCCGAAGTGGTCGGAAACAACGGGATACCTTCCACCGTCGAACACAACCTCCGAACTTAAAATAACGTTTTTTCTGCTGCACCATATCTGGTCGGTCCTTATGCAGTCAGAGGGAGATTTTCTCTCCCGCCAGCCGTCAATATCTCCCCTTGCGGTCGCCCTGCCGTGCTTTTCTGCGGCGAGGAGATAGGTGTCGTAAACATATGATTTCGACACGAGCTCGTAACCCTCGCCTCTTATCTCAGGCGGCGCATTGAAATCTCCCATAAGCCATACGCTGTCGTATTTTGTCATATGCTCCGCCGTCCGTATCCACTGCTTTCGGAACGGCTCGTCGGGGTCGTTCCACCAGCCGAAATGAACGCTGAAAAACCAGTCGCCGGGATACCTTTCCGTCCGTATGCCGACGATTTTTCTTGTTTTCCAGTCGCTGTAATTATCCTCGGCACTGACGAGCAGAACGTCAGTTTCAAGTATCTGACTGCGGCTCATGAGCGCAATCCCCTCGTCAAATTTTTCATAACCTCTTTTTATCGGCAGCCATGTCCAGAAGTATTTTTCGCCCGCCTCTGCCAGCATTTCCGCCGCACGGCAGACATGATTATCGCTTCGGATTATATCCTTACAGCAAGGGGTCAGCCCCGAAACGCTGACAGCGTAATCCGCGTCACTGCTCTGATTTACCTCCTGGAGCGCTATTACATCGGGCTTTTCCGCCTGCACGGCGGCGACAAAATATCCGAGCTTTTCCTCGTAGTTTTCCTCAATATGACTGTGTGTATTCAGAGTCAGCAGTTTCATATCAATCCCCCTGCAAAATATCGTTTATATCCGATTTCAGAACGTCCGCTTTCGGACCGTAAACCGCCTGCACACCCTCGCCCTTTTTCACAAGACCGAGTGCGCCCTCCTTTTTCCACGCCGTATCATCCGCCACAAGCGACGGATTTTTTACCGTAACCCGAAGTCTTGTCATACATGCGTCAACGAGAACAATATTCTCCTTACCGCCGAGCAGTCCGATTATTCTCGCAGGCTGTCCGTCGTTTGCTGTAACTGCTGATTCGGGCGTGACGCCCTCCGCCGTGTCGGCGGCATAGTTTCCCAGCCGCCCGGGCGTTGCATACCTGAATCTGCCTATCATGAAATGCGCAACAAAATATCCCACGATAAAAAATGCGGCGGAGGAAATAACGAAATTCAGAATATCACCCGCAAGCCCTGCCTCGACAGACATCGGCAGACGTGTCGCAAATTCAAGATTTCCGAACGAATGCAGGCGCAGGTCTATAACCCCCGAAAGCGCAAAGGCAAGCCCCTGAAGAACTGCGTACACGATATAAAGCGGCACCGCACAAAACATGAACATAAACTCGACAGGCTCCGTTACGCCCGTCAGAAAAACCGCAAGCGAGGCCGAAATAAACATCGAACGGTAACGCCGCCGCTTGTCGGGGTCAACCCTGCGGTACATCGCAAGCGCAAAACCGAGCAGAAGTCCCGTCGCTCCTATCATCTGACCGACCTTGAAGCGAGCGGGCGTGACGCCCGAAAGCAGTGCCTCGTAGGCCGCAGTATCTCCCGCATTCCTGAAATTTATAAGGTCGTTTATCCACGCAAGCCAGAGCGGGTCCTGTCCGAATACCTGTGCGCCCGCATTCGCTCCCGTGAGTATTTCATACGTTCCGCCGAACGACGTGTAGTTCATCGGGATAGTCAGCATATGATGCAAACCGAACGGCAGCAACAGACGTTCAAGCGTGCCGTAGATAAACGGCGCCATAACGGGAGAGGTGTCGGCGGAGCTTGCTATCCATACGCCGAATGCGTTTATGCCCGACTGCACGAGCGGCCATACCACCGCCAGCACCAGCGACACAAGCACCGAATAAAAAATCACCGCAAGCGGAACAAAACGCTTTCCGTTAAAGAACGAAAGCGCATCGGGCAGCCTTCGGAAATTATAAAATCTGTTGTAGGTCATGCCGCCGACAAAGCCCGATATTATGCCGACAAATACGCCCATATTGAGAGCGGGAGAGCCGAGTACGGATGTGAAATAATCGGCGACATGCATTTCCGCTCCGAGGAACGAATAAGCAACCGCCTCGGGGTCGGCAAGCATATCCGACGTTACGCCGAATACAGCGCCTGTAATACTGTTGATAAGTATAAATGCAACGACCGCCGCAAATGCTCCGCCCGCCTTGTCCTTTGCCCAGCTGCCGCCTATCGACGCCGCAAAAAGCAAATGCAGATTACTTATTATCGCCCAGCCTATATTTTCAGTCACTCCGCCCGCCGCCGCAAGCAGAGGAATATCCCCGCCCGCCATAGCCGCAAGCTTTCCAAGGCTTATCATAAGCCCCGCCGCAGGCATAACTGCGATAACCGTCATCAGCACCTTGCCGAGCTTTTGCAAAAAATCGAAATTGAAACCTCTGCGCTTCTTCGGCTTTTCGGACACGACGGATTTCTCTGTCCCGAGGTTGGCGGTCATAAGAACGTCGCCCGCCCTGACTGTACCCTCACGCACGGAAATTTTCACGCCGCCCGCACCATCCCCGACATCGGAATCATCGCACACAAGCACAGGCGTAATCGTGTTTATTCCTTTTTCCGCAAGATATGACAGGTCTGCCTCGGCGACGAGGTCGCCGATTTTTACGCTGTCGCCCTCCTTGACGTGCGTGGTAAAGCCTTTCCCTTTCAGAGCAACCGTCTCAAGACCGAAGTGCACCAGCACCTGTAAGCCGTCGTCAGAGAGAAAACCATAGGCATGAGCTGTGTCGGCGACGGACGAAACCACGCCGTTTACAGGACTGTAAATTTTTCCGCTTTCGGGAATCACAGCACAGCCGTCGCCGAGTATCCTCTCCGAAAAGACCGAATCGGGAACGCTGTCAAGCGATGTAATTCTGCCGTCAAGGGGCGAACGTATCTCCGTTTTTCCGCTTTTCATATATTCACTCCTTTGAGCTTATTTCAAAAAAACCATGCCTCTGCATAATTCTGAAATTTATATTCCCCCGATATGTCGGGTTTATTCTCTGCATTTTTGCATAAAAAAACACTCCCCGATTTTTAGTGCGTCCGCCATATAGAAGTTTTTAACCCCGCCGTTTTGCAACTGCGGGGTTAACTGTTTCTTATAAAAGGCGGGAACTGCCCAAAGGGGCTCCCTTTTCGGGGAGCATTTGTCCGTTTAAATTTTATTTTCTTTTCTTTGCAAGCATTGCAACCGCACCTGCGATGATTACGCCTGTAAAGCTGATAACTACGCCTGTGAGGGGGTTTTCGTCGTCGTCTGCGCTGTCTGCACTGCCGTCGCTGCCGCCGCTCACGCTGTCGTCATTATCGTCATTATCTCCGCTCACGCTGTCGTCGTTATCGTCATCGGTATCTCCGCTCACGCTGTTTTCGCCGTGTGCTTCAACGTCGATTACCACGATGTATTCGGATGCGTGTGTGAACGTAAGGTCTGCCTTGCCGTTGCCGTCGATTTTGTCGGAGCAGATAAGCTCGGACTTGTCGCCGTCAACGTAGTAGAGGTTTGCGTACATATCCTCATTTTCTTCGCCT
>JAZNLN010000069.1:0-5155 GCA_045579125.1 Ruminiclostridium sp. | reverse complement strand
AAGGAAGAAATATGAGCAACGGAAAATTTGAATTGCTTAAAACAGAGGGACGTGCAAGACGAGGAAGATTTACCTCGCCGCACGGCGTTATAGAAAGCCCGTTTTTTATGAACGTAGGAACTGCGGCGGCGATAAAGGGAGGCATTTCCTCTCCCGACCTTGAAAATCTCAAGTGTCAGGTAGAGCTGTGCAACACATATCATCTGCATCTGCGTCCGGGCGACGAAATAATACACAAGCTCGGCGGCCTGCATAAGTTTATGAACTGGCACAAGCCCATACTTACCGACAGCGGCGGGTTTCAAGTATTCTCGCTTGCAAAGCTGCGGAAAATCAAGGAGGAGGGCGTGTATTTCTCCTCGCATATCGACGGCAGAAAAATATTCATGGGTCCGGAGGAAAGCATGCAGATTCAGTCGCATCTCGCTTCTACTATTGCCATGGCTTTTGATGAGTGTGTAGAAAATCCTGCACCGTACGAGTATGTGAAAAATTCAATCGACCGCACGACACGCTGGCTTATACGCTGCAAGCAGGAAATGGAGCGTCTGAACTCGCTCCCCGAAACCATAAACAAGCAGCAGCTTTTATTCGGAATAAACCAGGGCGGAACCTATGACGACCTGCGTATAGAGCACATGAAACGCATATCGGAGCTTGACATGGACGGTTATGCGGTCGGCGGACTTGCCGTCGGAGAGGCGACCGAGGTCATGTATCATATTCTTGACGAGGTTGTTCCGTATGCGCCCGTTGACAAGCCCCGCTATCTCATGGGAGTAGGTACACCTTCCAACATAATCGAGGGCGTTTACAGGGGAATTGATATGTTCGACTGCGTAATGCCGAGCAGAAACGCCCGCCACGGTACGGTTTTCACCTGGCAGGGCATAACCCATATCTCCAACAAGCGCTACGAGCTTGACGACAGACCGCTTGACGAGGAGTGCGGCTGTCCGACCTGCCGCAATTATTCGAGAGCATATCTCCGTCACCTTTTCAAGGCAGGGGAACAGCTTGCGGGCAGACTTGCGGTACAGCACAATCTTTATTTTTACAACACGCTTACCGAAAAAATCAGAGAGGCGCTTGACAACGGCACGTTTGAGCAGTTCAGAGCGCATTATTCGCCGCTTCTGGCTCAGCTGATAGATAAGAAGTAAGCATTTGCCGCTCCGGACGTGAGGCAGGATGGCTGCCGTAAAAGCTTGATTTCGGGCGGAAAATATGATATAATAAAATGATAGTTCTGAATAAGGAGTGAACGCTGTGAAACTTATCGACATCGGTTTCGGAAATACGGTAAATTCCGACAGAATAGTCGCTGTGATTTCTGCGGAGGCGGCGCCGAGCAAGAGGATTGTATCCGCTGCCAAGGAGAGGAACGAGGCGATAGATGCAACCTGCGGAAAACGCACAAAGGCGGTTATCGTAATGGACAGCGGTCACGTTGTTATGTCTGCCAAGAGCGTTGAAAGTATTTCGGGAAAAGCGGCGGATGACGAACAGGAATAACGAGAAAGGGAGTAACAAAATGAGCAAGGGTATTTTAGTGGTTGTATCTGCGCCTGCGGGCTGCGGAAAGGATACTATTCTTGAAAAGGCGCTTGAAAGGAATGAAAATCTTTTTTATTCGGTTTCCGCAACCTCAAGGGCAATGCGTCCCGGCGAAGTTGACGGTAAAAGCTACTTCTTCAAAAGCAGAGAAGAATTCGAGAATATGATAAACTCCGACGAGCTGCTTGAATATACGGAATACTGCGGAAATTATTACGGCACGCCCAAAAAGGCGGTCGAGGATATGCTTGACGCAGGCAAGGACGTAATTCTCAAAATCGAGATAGAGGGTGCGGCTAATGTCCGCAAGATATTCCCCGACTGCGCCCTGATATTCATTCTCCCGCCCTCTCTTGAGGAGCTTGAACGCAGACTCCGCAACAGAGGCACCGAGGACAACGAAACGATTTTAAAGCGTATAGCGATAGCAAAAAAGGAGCTCGTTTTTGCGTCGAACTACGATTATGCGATTCTCAACGACGACCTTGATACCGCCGTAGAGGATTTCCTTGACACGGTGAAGGTTGAGAAATTCCGTGTTTCAAGACGTGGTGAACTCCTCTCGCAGCTTACCGACTGAAATGCGTGAGGAAGAAGCATTACGTTCGGGATTGGTTGCGTCGGTAGCGGTTGAGCATGCACTGTACTCGTTTGACAGACTGTTCGATTACAGCGTCCCCGACAGCTATGCCGACAGGATATGCGCAGGCATGCGGGTAATTGTGCCGTTCGGACGTGGAAACAAAAAGCATGTTGCGGTTGTTTTCTCGCTTGAAAACAAGGAGTACGACGATAAGGTCAAGGCAGTGACGGGTGTTATCGACGACGGAGTTGTTCTGAGCGACGAAATGCTGTATCTTGCGGGCTGGCTGAAGGAAAATACGTTCTGCACTTACTTTGACGCAGTACGCACAATGCTCCCGACAGGGCTCAGCGTGAACATCGACGAGCATTACACCCTCGCAGAAAAGCTGCCGAACGTGCCGCTTTCCGAAGAAGAACAGGGTTTTATGACTACTCTGCTTATGGCGAAAACGAGGCGTGAGCTGAATTTTCTTCTTGGCGACGAGGAACAGGAGCTTGTGAGAAAATCCCTGCTTGAAAAGGGGTATATCGAGCTTGTGGAAACGGCAAAACGCCGTACAGCCGACGAAAAGGAACAGCTTGTCCGTCTTGCGGAGAATTACGCCGAGGCGGAGAAATACGGAGCGCTCACCCCGAAACAGCGCAGAATCGTCGAAACACTTGAAGAAACGGGAGCTGCGGCGGTAAAGGAAATATGCTACATATGCAACGTGACTGCCGTCGTGGTAAAAAATCTTGCCAAAAACGGCATAGCGGAAATATTCACAAACGATGTTTCCCGCTCGGTTTCAAAGGACGCCGAGGCAACGGAAAAACTTTCGGATATAGTGTTTTCCTCTCTCCAGCAAAAGGTCTTTGACGGACTGTGTGCGGAAATGGAGGACGACAAGCCGCACTGCGCACTCCTGCACGGAGTGACGGGAAGCGGCAAAACCTCGGTATTCATAAAGCTTATCGAGAAAACGACAAACGAGGGTAAAACCGCAATAATGCTTGTTCCCGAAATATCGCTGACTCCGCAGATGATGAACAAGTTTCAGCGGCTTTTCGGAAACAAGGTTGCGATTATTCACAGCGGACTTACTCTCCGTCAGCGTGCCGACGAGTACAAGCGTATAAAAAGCGGCGACGCAAGGATAGTTATAGGAACAAGGAGCGCTGTATTTGCCCCCGTTGACAATATAGGAATAATAGTAATAGACGAGGAGGGCGAGCACACCTATAAATCGGAAAAATCGCCCCGCTATCACGCTCGGAACGTCGCAAAGCAGCGCTGTTTCAGGCATAACGCATTTCTGCTGCTTGCATCCGCAACGCCGTCGCTTGACAGTTATCACAACGCAAAATCGGGAAGATACAGCCTTTATGAGATGAACGAAAGATACAGCAAGGCACAGCTCCCCGAGGTATATCTCGTTGATATGAAGCTTGAGGCGGAGGAAGGCAACCGAGGCAATTTCAGTACTGTGCTGCTTAACGAGATAGCGGAAAATCTCCAGAGAGGCGAGCAGTCAATGCTCCTCCTCAACAGGAGAGGGTACCACACATATATAAACTGCATACGATGCGGAGCGGTAATGGAATGTCCCAACTGCAGCATACCGCTTACATATCACAAGGCGAACGGAACGCTTGTCTGCCACTACTGCGGGTACCATGCCGATATGCCGAAAAAATGCGGCAAATGCGGCAGCGAGTATTTATACAGCAGCGGCACGGGCACACAGCGTATAGAGGACGAAATATCGCAGTATTTCCCCAAGGCACGGATTCTCCGCATGGACGCAGATACAACGATGTCCAAGACTTCCTACGAAAAGAAATTCGGCAGCTTCGGCAGAGGCGAATACGACATCATGGTCGGGACGCAGATGATAGCCAAGGGGCTTGATTTCGAGAACGTGACGCTTGTGGGCGTACTGCTTATTGACCGTTCATTGTATGCGGGAGATTATCTCGGCTATGAAAAAACATTTTCGCTCGTCACGCAGGTTGTCGGACGTTCGGGCAGGGGTACTAAAAAAGGCAGAGCGTATATACAGACCTTTTCCCCCGACCACTACGTTTTACAGCTTGCCGCACAGCAGAATTACAAGGAGTTCTACAATCAGGAGAACGAGGTGCGCAAGGCGCTGATTTTCCCGCCGTACTGCGACATATGCCTTGTTTCGTTTTCGTCGCTGTCGGAAAGCCACTGCACAGCGGGGGCGCAGAGATTTCTTGAAATATTCACGAAAAAAATGAAAACTGCGGGAGATATGCCGCTTGTACTGCTCGGACCGACTAAATCGGGAATAGGCAGAATCGGAGGCAGATACCGCAGCAAGCTTATTATAAAATGCAAATCTACAAAACAGTTCAGAGCGCTGCTTAACGACACGATTATCGCCGCATATGCGGATAAGACGTTTTCGGACGTTCTGTTCTCGGTTGATTTTAACGGAGATATTTTTTAAAGCATACGCAATAATAACTATGAGGTGTAATTATGGCAAAGAGAAATATTGTTAAATTCGGAGAGGACACTCTCCGCAAGAAATCCCGTGAGGTGACAAGCTTTGACGACAAGCTCTGGGTGCTTCTTGACGATATGCTTGAAACTATGAGAGCGGCAAACGGCTGCGGACTTGCGGCACCGCAGGTAGGCATACTCCGCAGAGTTGTTGTCATTGATGTCGGCGACGGCCCGATTGAGCTTATAAATCCCGTTATCACATCGGTAAAGGGCAAGCAGAGAGAGGTTGAGGGCTGTCTTTCCTCGCCCGGTCAGTACGGCTATGTAGTACGTCCCGCAAAGGTCAAGGTAACAGCACAGAATCGTTACGGCAAGGAAGTGAAATACGAGGGCAAGGAGCTCCTCGCCCGTGCGTTCTGTCACGAGATTGACCACCTTAACGGTATCATTTTCACCGACCTTGCGGATGAAATGGTAGAGGCGGAAGAAAAGTAAAGCGGAGGTAACGATGAATATAGTTTTTATGGGTACGCCCGACTTTTCGGTGCCTTGCCTTTC
>JAZNLN010000068.1:0-10971 GCA_045579125.1 Ruminiclostridium sp. | reverse complement strand
ATTCTTCCTGACTCGATTTTCGAAAAGTCAAGCAGGTCGTTTATAATGCCCATAAGGCTTTTGCTTGAGGTGTATATATTTTCGTTGTTTTCCCTTACGTTTTCGGATATATCCTCTTTCATCGTAAGCTCGCACATACCCATTATAGCGTTCATCGGAGTGCGGATTTCGTGCGACATATTCGCAAGGAACTCGCTTTTCATGCGGTTGGAGTCGTCTGCCTTGACTATGAGCTTTTTCTGCATTTCCTCCGACTTGTCAACTCGTATGAAAATGATAAGCGCCATAATAAAAAACGCCCAGTAGATAATCGGAAAACGTATTCTGTAATCCTCCGAATACTGATAACCGTACTGATTCAGCGGAGTAAGCATGTAAAGAGGAATGGTTATGCCAAGGAGCAGGCTTAAAATGCCGCCGTAATAAAGGCTTATAAGCGACATTCCCGCCATAGGCACGAACAGCAGCCAGAGTATACTTACCCCTCCGACGCCGCCTTCGTACAGGAAGAAGAACATCAGCGCATAAATAAACACAACAACGAAAACAGACAGCATTCTGCCCGATTTGATTTTTGCGAATATAAGAATTATGAGCGTCATTATCGCAGCGATAGCGACATTAACAAAGCCCATAACCATATCGGCTTTCAGAAAGCACACAACGCTCATCACAAGCGCATATACGCTTATAAAAGCAAAAGCGATATACAGACCGCTGCGGTTGAAATTTATGCTTTTTTCCCGCACTCTTCGGATATAATCTATAATTTGTTTTATTTTTGTCATATTTATACCCACTTATATATTTTAAAGGCACGGACTGTGCTCACGCACATTATTCTGCTTCGCACATCCTTTTAGCCTCTTCGTGAACCTCGTCAAACGCTTTCATGAACGCCTCGAATGTTTCGTGTATCTTGTCGGCGTTTTTGGTTTTTGCAAAGATTTCCTGTTCCTTTGCCATGGACGAGAACTTTGTGGAGCCTATGTTGAGAGAGTTGCTCTTGACTGAATGAACTATAATAGCGTAGTCCTCCCATGCCGATTTTTCCACAAGCTCAACCAGCTCGGAGCGGTATTTGCTCATCTGCTCGCAGTATCCGCTGAGCACGTCGTAATAAATATCCTCGTCGTACGAGAAATAACGCAGACCCGCATCCTTGACTATCCAGCCGTCCGACTGTCCGGATGCCTTAACGTCCTTCTTTTCGGTGCTGTCCGCCGACACCTGCTCAACGAGCTCGGGCTGAAGAATCTTTTTAAGCGCCGCCTCAAGCTCACGCACGTCTATCGGCTTGCTGAGATATTCGGCAAAGCCCGCCTTCAGATATTCTTCTCTTGCACCGTTTATTGCGTTCGCCGTAACAACCATAATCGGCGTATTCTGGTTGAGATTGCCGTCGCTGTGGAGGATTTCAAGAGTTTCAATTCCGTCGGGAGCGGGCATCATATGGTCCATGAAAATAAGGTCGTAGCATTTGTTCGAACAAAGCTTTATGCAGTCCTCGCCGCCCGTCGCCATATCAATAGTGATGTCGTACTTTTTAAGGAGATGCTTGATAACCTCAAGGTTAAGCTTATTGTCGTCAACGGCAAGTATCTTCGCCTTGGGAGCGGTAAATCTCGCACCCTCCGTTTCCTCGGCTTTTTCTTCGTGCATTTTTGCGTCACCTATTCCCTGCGGGATTGTAAGCGTGAACATGGAGCCCGAGCCGTAAACGCTCTTTGCGTCAATAGTTCCGCCCATAAGCTCGACAAGCCGCTTTGTCACGGCAAGTCCCAGACCGAGACCCTCTATGTTTCTGTGCTTGTTAAGGTCGATTCTCTTAAATCCGCCGAAAAGCTCGTTGAGTTCCTCCTCGGGTATGCCTGTTCCTGTATCGGCAACGCTGATTACGAGGTTTATGCTGCTGTCGTCCTTTTTCTTGCAGTCAAGCGTAAGAGCGACATATCCGCTGTCCGTGTACTTTATGGCATTGGTCATAAGATGCGTCACAACACGGCTTATCTTGTAGTTGTCGCCCATAAGATATTCGGGGATATTTTCGTCAACCGAAAGCCGGAATTCTATTCCCTTTTTGTTAATCTTCGGCTCGATAATTCTGCTTATGCTTCCGAGCAGGTCCTCGGTCTTATATGTAAAGGTTTCGATTTCCATAAGCCCCGACTCGATTTTGGAAAAGTCAAGAACATTGTTTACGCAGTCAAGCAAAAGCTTGCTTGCACCCTGTATGCTTTTCGCATACTGCGAAATAGACTCGCTGTCGCTTTCACGGAGAATAATCTCGTTCATTCCCATTATAGCGTTGATAGGAGTTCTGATTTCATGCGACATATTCGTAAGGAACTGGTTTTTCGCCTCGTTTGCACGCTCAAGTGCAAGCATCGTTTCCCGCAGCTCTATCGTCTGCTGTGTAAAATCATTGCGCTGTTTATTGTAAAGATAGCTCTGATATCTGAACACTATTCCGATAAGCAAAGCTACTACCAGCATGCTCTTGATTATATCCACCGCAGCGATTGTGCCTGTCTCAACATTCTCGACAAACTCGGGATGATTCAGCTCCGTAACAAAGCATCCGACGGTGATAACGGCATGCACAGCGTACATAATATAGCAGTACGGAGATTTCAGAACAAACCAGAAAACGACAAGCGTGGCAACGAACCAGAGCGGGACTCCGCCCTGCATTCCGCCCGACTTGAAATACAAAAGCACGGGTATAACAATATCAACCGCACAGACTATTATAATCGCCGCCAGCTTTTTTCCCTTGAACGCCGAAAGATAAAACGCAGGAACGAGCAGCACGTCAACCGCCGCAATCAGCAGGCTCGTAATCAAATCAAGCTCGTACACGAGAGAAAGGACAAAACAAACCATCCCCGAAATAAACATCATCGCAAGCAGGACGTTTAAAAACCTGTGCTCCATGCTGTATTTTTCGTTTAAGAAGGCTTCCTTTATTTTATTTGTAATTTTCATATTCATCACCTTGTTTTTGAAAAATATAAGGGTATACTCGCTCAAAATAATTATATCACATACTTCGGCATGTTTCAAGTGTTTTCGTGACATAAAAAGAAAAAGCTCCCCGACGTACCGTAGTACGACGGAAAGCTCTTCCCGCCTGCGTGCGCAGGCATTTACGCTTTTTTCTTTTTTCTACACACTATAACCGCAGTCACTGCGACGGCAGCCACAGCCGCCGCTCCTATGACAATCGGCAATTTCAGCGCTTCTATCGCCGCAAGGCTTTGTTCCCACGCCTCGCCCGCCGCATATCCTGTCCATGAAAGAACGGTATTCCATACGGACGTGCCGACAAGCGTGAGCGCAAAAAACGGCAGCAGCTTCATCTCCGACATCCCCGCAGGCACAGAGATAAGGCTCCTTACAATCGGAATACATCTGCATACAAGCACGGCGAGCATGCCGTACTTTTTAAAGCTTGCGTCTGCCTTTTCAATATGCTCCGCCTTTATCCGAAGCAAACGTCCCGCTTTCGTCCCACAGAATCTTATAAGCCTTTCCTTTTTCAGCAGGCGTCCGACAGCGTACAGCACCGCCGCCCCGAGCACCGACCCTATGACCGACGACGCAACAGCAAGCCAGATGTCAAGACCTGCGCTGTGCGCCATAAAGCCGCCGAAAAGCAGTACTGCCTCCGAGGGAATCGGCGGAAACATATTTTCGGCAAATATCAGCAACGCTATGCCTATATAGCCGTATTCGGTCATAAACTCAATCAATGCTTCCTGCATAAAGACTCCTTAATTTTTTCTGAACATTTTTACAAGCTGTGCAATAAAGGCAGGCATAAATGCAAGCCCCGCAGAAATTCCCAGATACGCAGGCTCGGGAGGAACAACGTCAAAGAGGGGTTGTAAAACGGGCACAAAGAGCGTGAGCGACAGGAGCACCGCACCCGCAGCGAACGCAAGCACAGAGAATCTGTTGCTCATCAGGCCGACCTTACAGAGCGGCGCCTCGCTTCGGAAACTGAACACCTCGAATAATCTGCCGAGGCACAGCGTGAGAAACGCCATAGTTCCCGCACTTTCGGGGCAGAAATTAAGTCCGATAAGGAATGCCGCTATCGAAACCGCCGCAAGCATTGCGCCGTGGAATGCTATTGCGCCGAATGAACGCTTGTTGAGAATGCCCTCGCTCGGACTGCGGGGCTTGTCGTTGAGCACGTCGTACGCAGGCGGCTCCGTTCCTATCGCAATGGCGGGAAGCGAGTCCGTCGCAAGGT
This sequence comes from Ruminiclostridium sp., assembly GCA_045579125.1. Classification (GTDB taxonomy): domain Bacteria; phylum Bacillota; class Clostridia; order Oscillospirales; family Ruminococcaceae; genus Ruminiclostridium_E. Next base: position 6,710 of record JAZNLN010000068.1, on the reverse strand, counting down.
TTATAAACAGCAGCTGAACAGCGCTGAACGGCACGGGAAGCCCTAACAGCGACGCAAAAAGCACGGTGATAATTCCGCCGATGTTGCCTGAAATAAGATACGAAACCGAGCTGCGGATATTTCTGAAAATACTTCTTCCGTTGGAAACCGCACGCACAATCGTCGCAAAGTTATCGTCGGCAAGAATCATGCCTGCGGCGTCCTTGCTGACCTCCGTTCCCGTTATGCCCATCGCTACGCCGATGTCCGCTTTTTTAAGCGCAGGAGCGTCGTTTACGCCGTCGCCCGTCATGGCTACGATTCTGCCCTTGCTCTGCCATGCTTCTACAATGCGTATTTTGTGGTTGGGAGATACACGGGCATAAACCGAAATGCTCTCTATTCTTTCGCACAGCTCATCGTCGCTTATTTTCTCAAGCTCCGTGCCGTCAAGAGCGGTATCGCCCTCGGCAAAAATGCCGATTTCCTTTGCTATCGCAACTGCTGTCGCCTTGTGGTCGCCCGTAATCATAATGGGCTTGATTCCCGCACGCAGACAGTCCGCAACGGCCGCCTTGCTTTCCTCTCTCGGCGGGTCTGTCATTGCGGCAAGTCCGATAAAGGTAAGTCCGCTTTCATCGGCGAACGCAAGCTTGTCGCCGCCAAATTCCCTGCACGCAAAGCAAAGCACACGCATTCCCTTGTCGGAAAATCCGCTTGCCGCAGCGAGTATCTCGTCCTTGTCGTTCTCCGAAATCGGTACAATCCCGTCCTTTGATATTATATGCGTGATTTTCGGCAATAGTCCGTCCACAGCGCCCTTTGTAAACATTATTTTTCCGCCGTCAACAACGTTTAGCGTGCTCATAGCCTTTCTGTCGCTGTCAAATGGCAGCTCGGATATGCGCTTGTGCGTACTGCGGCTGTTTTCGACGGTGTCCTCTCCGAAATACAGCAGAAGAGCGGTTTCGGTAGGGTCTCCGAGACAGCTGTCGGCCGTAAAGATACCGTCGTTGCAAAGCTGCATAGCCTGCGCAAGACGCACCTCCGACAGAGTGCCGCCGAGCGTGTATTCGCCCGTTATATCTCCGTTGATGTAAAAATCCCTGACGGTCATTTCGTTGCGGGTCAGCGTGCCCGTTTTGTCCGAGCAGATTATGCTCACGCCGCCGAGCCCCTCAACCGCCTTGAGGTCCTTCATAATCGCATTCTGCTTTGCCATTTTCTGCGTGCCGAGTGCGAGGGAAACGGTGACGATGGAGCTTAACGCTTCGGGTATTGCCGCTACGGCAAGCGCTACGGCGAACGTGAGCGAGTCTGCTATGGTTTCGCCACGGATAATCGACAGGGTCATTACCAGCGCACAAACCGCAAGCGTTACAAACGACAGCACCTTACCAAGCTTGTCAAGGCTTATCTGGAGAGGAGTTTTACGCTTTTTGGCCTTGTTGATGAGAGTAGCGATTTTGCCGATTTCGCTGTCCGCTCCGACCGCAGAAACTGCCACAACGCCTCGTCCGTTGGTTATCATGGAGCCGCCGTAAATCATGTTTGTCCTGTCGCCGAGCGGAATGTCGTCGCCGTCGATTTTATCGGTGTTCTTCGACACGGGAGTGCTTTCTCCCGTCAGCGAGCTTTCGTTTGAGGTAAGCTCCGCCGCTTCTGTTACACGTCCGTCCGCCGCCGCTACATTTCCCGCCTCAAGGAGAAGAATATCGCCTACCACGACCTCGCTTGCGGGTATTTCCACAACCTTGCCGTCACGGCGCACTCTCGCACTCGGCGCAGACAGCTTTTTAAGGCTCTCAAGCGAGCGCTCCGCCTTGAAATGCTGATATGTTCCGAGAACGGCGTTCAGAGTAATTACGCAGAGAATTACAATAGCACTGTCCGCATTTCCCGTTGCGAACGAAATTGCCGCCGACGCAATGAGTATAAGCACGAGCAAATCGGCGAACTGCGAAATGAATACTTCGGGAACGGTCTTGCGCCGACCCTGCGGTATAACGTTCGGACCGTGCTCGTTACGGCTCGCCTCCGCCTCCGCCGCAGTCAGTCCGCTTTCCCTTGTTTTCAGCTCCGAAAGAGCTTCCTCCGCTGTTTTTTTGTAAACCATAGTACCTCCTGTGTGCTTTTATGCAACAAAAAAAGACTCTTATTGCATAAAATAATCATGCAATAAAAGTCTTGCTGTAAGCATAAAGCCTTATGCGGCACGAGCTGATAAACAGCTGTACTGACGACACCGCACACGTTAAGTCACACGTCGCTACTCCCTTTTATTAAGCACATTATAGCAAATGCAACAATAAATGTCAAGCTTTTTTTACTGAATTTATTATATGATTTTATGTGCGGGAAAATGCGGCGACGCTGAATATTCCGCCAAAAAACTTATTTCAACCCGATTTTTTCAAACGTGTCCTTTCGTATCTCCTCACGGAGCGTTTTAAGATATTCGGAAAAAGCAACCTTGTCGTCGGCGTAGGTCTTGTTCAGCTCGTACTCCTTCGGAATCCATGTAGACAGGTCGGAAATGTTATGCTGGATTACCGCCTCAAGGTTGTCGATAGCCTTGTAGATTTTCGCCTCCGTAGTTTCCATTTTCTCCATTTCGTCATACAGCCCGGTCATTTCGGCTCTGTAATTTTCGGGCAGAGTATCAACCCACGAGTCAAGCATTCTTTCTTCTCTTTCCTCGTGCGCCTCGGTTTTGTCAAACACGGGAATATCGCCCGTGAACGCCTCACCGAGGTCGTGAATAAGGCACATTCTTATAACCTTGTCCATATCCGCCTCCGGAAATTCATCTCTCATAAAAAACGCCATAAGCGCCGCCATCCAGCAGTGCTCCGCAACACTCTCACGTCTGCCGTTTTTTGTGTAGCAGTGTCTGGTTGCGTCTTTCAGCTTCTCGGCCGTGTTCATAATGTCAAGTAATTTTCTAGCGTCCATAGTGATACTCCTGTCTGTCGGTTTTATTCTGCTGTAAAGCTCAAGCCGCCTTTGAAACGAATGTCAAAAGCGGCTTTCATAACTTTTAAATTACATATGCCGTGCACAAAACGATTATTTCTCTGCGGCTGTTTTTTCGGCGGCGGAATCTGTTTTCTCCGCTGCGTCAGTCTTATCCGCCGACTTGTCTGTTTCTGTGCTTTCCGTTTTTTTCTTATCCTCGGACAGCTTGTCGGCAAGCTTTTCTGCGCTGTCGGTTTCTTCTGTATTTTTCAGCGCATTTTCAATCTTGTCCGAGAGATTTCCGTCAAGCATGGTCAGATTTTCGGTAAGGTTTGCAAGAGTTTTTTCCTTTGCCGATGTATCCACGCCACGCATTTTGTCCATTGCAATTTCTGCGGTAAGCGTTCTCGAACGGTTTTCGATTGAGATTCGTGCGCTGTTTACAGCTTTGGTATAGTCTGCTGTTGCAGAGGCGGAAAGGAGCGACGAAAGACCGCTCAAATCGTTTACTCCGTCCTTACCCGACGAGAGCGAGCCGAAAATCGACGAAACCATGCCCGAAACCTCGCTGTCTGCGGCGGACATCTGCGCCTGTGCGAGCTGTTTCTGGAGAGCCGAAATCTGATTGTTGGCTTCACGCTTTTCCTCGACGGTCATGCCTGTATCGGATGCAAGCTGCGTTTTTAAAGCGTCTATTTCTTTCTGCACGGAGCCTGCGCTGTTAGCGGAAGCAGAGTATTTTTCGGTTGAAAGCGATGTGTTTATAAGGCTTGTAACGGAATTACTCATACAAAAACCTCCTTTTGATATAAAATATTATTTGTCATATGTTATATCGGCAGGAAAATGAAATACTTTAGCATTTTTTAAAAATTTATACAGGCAAAAAAAGAAATACAGTAACCATTGCCGAAATACCGATAAGCGCAGCGGGATTTTTTATGAACAGAATAAGCTTTTCGTTCGGCGTCACATCGAAATCATTTTTCCGCAGAACAAAGCACCTCATCAGAACAAGCGCAAGAAGCGCCGCAAAGCCTGCGTAGGACACAACGCTGCATACTGTCTGCACTGCGGAGGCAATTTCTTCGTTCGGCAGATATGTGCCTGCGCTTACAAGGAGATTGTTCAGGATATGGATAACAAGTGCGGGCTTTACGGAGTTCGCACGGACCGTAAGAACGGCGTAAAAAAAACCGCCAGTCATGACGTATGCAAGCTGATTGAAATTACCGTGGGAAATGCCGAAAAACAGCGTGGATATAATAACCGCAAACATGTCGCCGTATTTTCTCATGGGCGTAAGCAGAAGATGACGGAAAATCAGCTCCTCCGCAACAGGTCCGATAACACACACGAACACGAGAAAAACAACCGTTTCCGACGTTGATTTTGGCGCAAGCGACGAAAAAGGGTCTGCGGCGGACTGATTTGCAAAGGCGTAGTAGATAAGCGCCGAAATGACCGAAAACACCGAGCCGACTGCCGCCGACGACATATAGAACAGCGGCGTTTCCCACAATCTGAAACCGTATGGAACGCTTATCCTTTCCCTCAGCTCCTCACGGAACACCGCAAACGCCGCAAGAGCGGGAACGAGATAACAGGAAACGTCGTTGAATATCCACAAAACTATATTCCCGACGACATCATTCGCCATGACATACGGTTTTACCAAAATCAGCAGATACGCAAAAAAGTATTTCAGAAAAACCTCGTTTGCAATATACACCGCCGCTATAAATGCGATTTTAAACAGGATTTTTCCGTATCCCGCCGTCAGAGCGTGACGCTCGTTTTTATCCTGTATCATGCGCCGCCTCCGATGAGCCTTACAACAGCGTTGGCGATAAGTCCTCCCGCAAAGCAGTCAATCACAAGCAGAAATGAAACAACGGCAAACGGCCGTGTGATTATCGTACGGAATTTTGCCGCTCCGCTCATTTCGGAGAAACGTTTTTCAATCTTATATTTTCTGATATTTTTTATTTTTATAAATGCAAGCACAGTTCCGATGAACGCCGTTATCAGAATACAGATAAGAAGCGAGAAGAAAAGCGATACAATGAACGAATCGCTCTCGGGGACGTTTGTAAGTGTGAGCGAATTTCCGCCGAGCGCCCTCTGCATTTCGTCAGTCGCAAGGAAAATAAGGATTATCCCTGCCATGCTGTTTACAAGCGCATGTATAATCATACCCGGGACAAGCGATTTGGTTGCGTATCTGATATAAGCGAGCGCAATGCCGAGGACTGTGGCGTAAAACGCCTGGTTGAAATTTCCGTGAAATACTCCGAACGATATGCCCGAAACAAGAATTGCCATGCCGTTTCCGTAAGGCTCAAGAGCAGTCTGTACGGCACCTCTGAAAACAAATTCCTCAAACACAGGCGCAATAACCGTCAGCATAACGAAGAGCACGACTGCCGACTGCATATCGGGCGGCGCCGCTCCGTTGATTGTGTTAACCGATTTTTCAAGGGCGGTTTCCTGCGGAAAAAGGAAGTACATAACCGCCATGGTAAGAATATTTACAAATATTCCGAGGCCGTAAACTGCGGGAAAATTTCCTATCGCCTTTGCAAGTCTTTTCGGTTTCGCATAAAGCGCCCTGACATCATTCATACCTATAAGCCTGAAAGCAAAAACGGCAATGAACGACGGAAAAATCTGCAAAGCAAATGCGGATATGGCGGTGCGCAGGAAGAACGCCGCCGATGGGTCCATTTCGTCAAAAGGCACGAACGAAAGTCCGACCGCCGCAATGCACCGCACGGCAAAAAGCGTCGTAAAGAAAAAGCATACCTTCGCCGCAGTTTTTCTGAAACCCTCCGCCGACGGAGCTTCCGTCTGCGTGTTGATAATATTCGTCATATTTTCTCCTTGTCAGGCTTTTTTGATTCTCTTCTTGTTTTTCGGCCAGTTTTCTATTACCCTGACGTCCCCTCTTTCTATCGCAAGACCCTCGGGAGGAACGTTTTTGGTTATAGTGGAGCCTGCCGCAGTTGACGCATTGTCGCCGACCTCAACGGGTGCGATAAGGTTTGTGTTGCAGCCGATAAAGGCGTTGTCGCCGATTTTCGTGCGGTATTTCTTTATGCCGTCGTAGTTAGCGGTAACGCAGCCGCAGCCGAAATTTACACCCTTTCCGACGTCGCTGTCGCCGACGTATGTAAGGTGTGCAATACATGTGTTCACGCCGATTTCGGAGTTCTTCACTTCGACAAAATCGCCGATTTTCACGCCGCTGTGCAGATGCGTGTTCGGGCGGAGGTGAACGAACGGGCCTGCCTTTGCGCCGTCGTCTATTACGGATTCGTATGCGTGAACATTGTCAAGTATTACGCCGTTTCCGACCGTGCAGTCGGAAAGCCTGCTGTTCGGACCGATTACACAGCCGTTTCCTATTACAGTATTGCCCGTAATAACCGTGTTAGGCAGTATTTTTGTATCGTTTCCTATTTTAACGTTTTTTCCGATTATGATTCCGTCCGTGCACACGAACTCCACGCCGCCGTCAAGCAATTCCGCTATCTTTTTCATACGTGCCTTGGTGTTGAGTGCGAGGAGGTCTGTGCGGCTGTTTGCTCCGAGAACTATGTCGGGGTTTGCCGCCTTGAATGCGCCCATTTTCCCGCCGTCCGAGCCGATTATTTCAAATGCGTCGGTCAGGTAGTATTCCCCGCTTGCGTTTGCGGAGGATATTTTCGGCAGAGCGTTTTTAAGAGCCTCTGCGCTGAACCAGTATGTGCCGCTGTTTATTTCGGCGGCTG
>JAZNLN010000067.1:0-10618 GCA_045579125.1 Ruminiclostridium sp. | reverse complement strand
AGCGGCCTGAGTGTACCCGTTCTCTTTTCTGCATATAGCTATGAATTTTCCGATTTTTTCCTGATTCATTTCGGGAACCCTCCTTTCATTACCGATTATACAAAACTATTGCCGTTTTTTCCACGCACCAACGGTTGATATGCTGTAAATCCGATTAAATCAGCTTTTCCAACTAATGGTTGAGTAAGAAATATTAAGATTTACTCTTTATTTCAACTATTATCATACGCTAATATCAGTAAAAAGTCAAGCGAAAAATACTTGTTCCGATGCCGCTTGCAGAAGAAAACACCGTCTTCGGCTCACGCCGTTTTGCAGGCGGCCGCATGGCTCCGTCAGGTTGACTTTTGTCATGGAATATGCTATGATTTGGGTATGTTTTATTTATGAATTATTGCGGAGGTGCTGTTATGGCATGGTACGATGAGGCGGTATTTTATCATATTTACCCTCTTGGAATGACGGGTGCGCCCAAGGAGAATAGCTACGGAGAGCCTGTGTCAAGGCTCGGGACGCTTATACCCTGGATTTCGCACATCAGGAAGCATGGCTTTAACGCTTTATACATAGGTCCGCTGTTCGAATCGGTAGGTCACGGCTACGAAACGACCGACTATAAAAAGCTCGACAGCAGACTTGGCACAAACAAGGACCTTGCCGACTTTGTTGCCGAATGTCACAGGCAGGACGTAAAGGTAATCCTGGACGGCGTTTTCAACCACACGGGCAGAGATTTCTTTGCGTTCAGGGATATAAAGGAAAACAGAGAAAAATCGCAGTACAGGGATTGGTACTGCAACGTTAATTTCGGCAGAAACAATGAATACAACGACGGTTTCTCGTACGACAACTGGGGCGGATACAATCTCCTCGTCAAGCTCAATCAGCATAACGAGGCGGTGAAGGATTACATCTGCGGAGTTATCCGTTTCTGGGTCGAAGAATTTGACATTGACGGAATACGCCTTGACGCCGCCGACGTGCTTGACTTTTCGTATATGCAGGCGCTTCGCAGGACTGCTAACGAAGTAAAGCCCGATTTCTGGCTTATGGGCGAGGTTATTCACGGCGACTACACCCGCTGGGTGAACGAGGGCACGCTTCACTCCGTTACGAACTATCAGCTCCACAAGGCGCTCTACTCGGGTCACAACGACCACAACTATTTCGAAATAGCGCACACAGTGAAACGCCTGTACGAAATGGGAGGGAACAGGCCCGACGGTCTGAAGCTGTATAATTTTGTCGACAACCACGACGTTGAGAGAATATACACAAAGCTCACCGACAAGGGTCATTTTGTCCCCGTGCATATTCTTATGTATACGCTTCCGGGCGTGCCGTCCGTTTATTACGGCTCGGAGTTCGGCATTGAGGGCGCAAAGGAGAGAAACTCCGACGACTCGCTCAGACCGTATATCGACATCGAAAAATACATCGCCGACGCAGAAACAAATCCCTGCGCAGGTCTTATTTCCGCTCTCGGAAAAATCCGCCGTCAGACAAAGGCGCTTTCCTACGGAAACTATACGGAGCTCGCTCTCACTAACAGACAGTACGCATTTTCAAGGGACGACGTGATAGTCGCCGTAAACAACGACGGAAACGGTGCGGTTTTAAATCTGCCTGCCACAAAGAATGAATACATCGGCGCTCTTTCGGGCGAAAAGATTTCCGCATGCGGCGGAAGAATTACGGTAAACGTCAAGGGGAATTCCGGTGAAATCTGGATTCCGGCCGACTGCGGCGACATGTGTGAGCCTGTCGGAAAGGAATTTGAGGTAAAAGCTCCCGAGCGTGCAGCGACCATCGGTACGGCACCTGAAAAGAAAGCAGAGGAAAAAACTGTTTCCGCTGTGTCTGACAGCGCTCCGAAGGCAGAAACTGCTCCCGAAAAAACTGTAAAAATCCCCGAGAACAAGTCTTATGAGGAAATGACGGTAGAGGAGTTACAGCTCTGCATTATCGAAAAAATGCGCAGAAACGGACCTGTCACCGAACGAATGGCACAGGACGTCTATGAAAATAATCACCACGGCTCGCTCGTAACATGGGCGAGAAGCTTTAACTGATAAAAATATGCCCCTCAGAACGGTTGCTGAGGGGCAGAACTTTTTATTTTTTCAGCAGGTCGGGGCGCTTTCTTTCTGTCGCTTCGAAGGCGGCCTGTTCCTGCCATTTTTTTATGTTTGCGTGGTGTCCCGAAATAAGCACTTCGGGAACTGTGTGCTCACGCCACACCTCGGGGCGGGTGTACTGCGGGTGTTCGAGCAGTCCGTTATAGTGGCTTTCGATTGAGTATGCGTCCTCGTTGGGGAGCACTCCCGGCTGCAGCCGTGCAACGCTGTCGGCGAGTATCAGAGCGGGCAGTTCGCCTCCCGTAACGACGTAATCTCCCGTCGAAATCTCCTCAAATTCAAGCTCGTCCAGCACACGCTGGTCAACGCCCTCATAGTGCCCGCAGAGGATTATCAGATTTTCCTCCGCCGCAAGCTCCTTTACGATTTCCTGCGTCAGAGTTCTGCCCTGCGGCGACATGTATATAAGGCGTGGCCTGCGTTCGGAGCTGTCCGGGATTTCGCCGAGAATGTGCATAACGCAGTCGTAAATGGGCTGCGCCTGCATTACCATCCCTGTACCGCCGCCGTACGCCTTGTCGTCTACACGACGGTGCTTGTCGAGGGTGTAGTCCCGTATGTTATGACAGTTTATTTCGATATGCCCCGCTTTTCTTCCACGCCCGACAATGCTTTCGGACAGCACTGATTCGCACATATCGGGGAACAGGGTCGCTATGTCAATTCTCATTTGCTTTTGTTTTCCTTTCGGGAGGGTTTGCTTTTCGTTTTGCTTTGCTTGTTAAGACTGCCGAGCGGCATGCTCGGTCTTATTCTGTTATCGCAGTCGAACAGGACATGCTCAATCTTCTTTTTTGACATCTTCTTTATCCTCAAAAAGGCCTTCAAGCGGGCGTATCAGGATTTTTCCGCCCTCAATATCCCTGTTTATAACTACGTCGGGAATTGACGGGAACATAAGCTGTCTGCCGTCGGGAGTGCGGACGGAGTAAACGTCGGTCGGGCTGTTGGTGTATATATCGTCTACCTTACCGTATATTTTTCCGCTGTCTGCGTCGATTACCTCAAGGCCTATCATATCGTCTATAAAGTAGGTGCCCTCGGGGAGGGAGAAATCGTTTCTGTCGGCGTAAAGCGTTCTGCCGACGAGCTTCTGCGCCTCCTCAACGGTATCCGCACAGTCAAGCTTTACAACGCAGACGTCGCTTTTGAGGTGTCTGCTTTTTATAAGACCGACGGGCGTTCTGCCCTTGTCGAAGTACAGTGTGTCCAGCTCGTCCAGCACTTCGGGACCGTCGCAGTAAAACTGCATGCGGATTTCACCGCCCAGACCCTGTGTTTTCGTAAGCTTTCCTATTTCAAGATATTTCTTCATTATGTCTTTTCCTTTCCGTCAAAAGCTCCATGCGGCCGAGGATGTCCTCAAATACCGTGCCTGTGTTGTACTCGTGGACCAGCTCGTGCCTTGCGTTTTTATATAGCTTCAAAGCGGTGTTTTTGTGCCCTGCGGCTTTCAGCCTTTCGTAAACTCTGCGGCTGTCGGCGCCGTAGTTTCCGATAGCGTCGGCAGTTCCCGCCATAACGGTTATCGGTATATCACGCCGCACACGCTTTATCCATGTTTCGTCCGACTGTATAAGAATCATCTTCATAAGGTCGTAGTATGCCGCCGAGGTCATTATAAAAAATCTTTTTTCGCAGTCGGCAACTGCGTCGGCGTCTCTTGAAATCCACGCCAGCAGACTGTCGTTATCGTGAATGGCGATATTGAAGAATCTGCATGCGCCGTCCATTATGTTTTTTTCTCTGCGGCAGGGGCCGTGCAGGCGTTTTACCATAAGCATTACCGCCGCATTCAGCGGAGCGGCTCCGTAGCCCTCGCTTGTACCGAGGAGGAATGCGCCGTCGCATTTCAGCCTGCCGCTTGTCAGGGCAAGGCGGAGCACAAAGCTGCCCATGCTGTGACCTATCGCAAAAATCGGAACATCGGGGTATTCCTTTGCGGCGAGCCTGTTCATTTTCAGAAAATCGCCGACGAGAAAGCGGTACCCGCCGTTATCTGCAAAATGGCCGAGCTGTTCCTCCGAGGAAACCGACGCACCGTGACCTATGCTGTCGTGTCCGCATACAGCGTAGCCGTATGAAGTAAAAAATTCGGCAAGTTTTTCGTACTGGTCCATGCATTCGCATATGCCGTGAGTTACCTGTATAACTCCCCTTGGCTCGCAGTCGGGCGTATAAAACCGACAGGCGATTCTCGTTCTGCCGTCGGTACTTCCGAAAAAGCGTTTTTTACAGTTCATTCCATACCTCACAAAATAACTTTTATATGCTTTATATTTTAGCATACTTGGCGATATAATTCAAGTGCGGATAAAATTTTATAAAATTTTTAAAAAATGCAACTTTTTCCTTGGATATATGGTATAATTAGTAAAGGCATAAATGCGAAAGGAGAGATATTATGGAAATAAAACCTGTAAAGAAATATATAAAGCCCCGATATGCGGCGGCATTTATTGCGGCGGCCGCAGTAGTATCGTCTGCGGGCTGTAAAAGCGAAACCGACGCAGGCGGCACCACGTCCGTTACCGAGAACGCTCTCGCAGGCGTAGCAAGCGCACTTGGACTTACGACAACTGCCGCTCCCGAGGGAACTGTGACAACAACTCCCGAGGGAACTGTGACAACAACCGAGGATTTAACCATTGCGGGCGGCGTTGACGTTCCTCCCGATACGGAGATTGTTGAACTTTCGGGAGATGTTGCGGTAGTTATCGAAGATGATTTGCTTACCGGAATCGCACCGGTAGTCACCGACACCGAGCTTGACGGCGAGGTCTGTGTATCTACGGAGGACGAGCCTGTGCTTGCGGGGGATGTTGTCGTGGCGAGCGAAACCGAGCCCGAGCTTGAGGGCGTGCCTGTGGTTGAGCCCGATTTCTCCGATATTGACGATGTTGTTTTTGACGGCGATGTTGTTATGCCTGCCGATACCGAGCCGCTGACAGCAACCGATGTTCCTGTTGACGCACCGTGCGAATTTCTCTCCGTGGAGGAGAGAAAGGCTATAAGCGGCGAGTCGATAAAAAATGCGGCAGAAAAAAGAGGAATATCGTTTGCGGAAACCGAATTTCAGCTGAACGTTGAACGTGGGATTGCGGATGTGTCGTACATATCCGACAATGTACTGCTTGCTTTCTATGAGTCGTACGACGGATGCGAAAGAGACGGCTCACTGTGCAATGTTCTCGGCGACATTATCGGCAGAGGCGAGGGTGATAAATTCTCGCACGGATATGTGCTGAATGTAACCGCAGAGGAGAGCTACACGCTCATATGCGTAGACCTCGGTTTCGGAGCATGCTTTGACGACGATGCGGCGGAAAAGCTGCTTGACGAGCTTTGCGAAATGGGATATATAAAATAAAAACGAAAGGCGGAGCGTATGAATTTTTCTCTGCACCTTACGGAAAACTGTAATCTTGGCTGTGCGTACTGCATAAATCATATATGTGACAAACGAATGAGCAGGGAAACGCTGACAGCGGCGTGCGACCTTGCCTTTGCAAGCGGCAATTCCGCCGGGCTCTCGTTCTTCGGCGGCGAGCCTCTGCTTGAAAAGGAAAATATTTACTACGCTCTTGACTACTGCGAAAAAAAGTCCGCCGAAACGGGAAAAAAGTTTTCGTGCAAGATGACGACCAACGGTACGCTGCTGGACGAGGATTTTATAATCCGTGCGAAGAAAGCGGGCATGGTTATCGGGCTGTCGTTTGACGGCTCGGCGCAGGACATCTGTCGCAGGTACGCCGACGGCAGAGGTACGTTTGAAATCGTAAAGGAAAAGGCACGGCTGCTGCTGAAGCATATGCCTATGTCGTACGCTATGCTCACGCTCGCTCCGCAGGCTGTTGACGGCTATGCCGAGGCGGTAAGGTTTCTGCATGATTTCGGGTTCAGGCGTGTTACGGCGACTATTGCTTATGGAAAAAACGTATGCTGGACGGATGGGCATATAGAAAAGCTCCGTTGTCAGCTTGAAATGCTCGCTGACTATTACAGCGGGCTTATCCTCAAGGGCGAGCGGTTCTTTTTCAGTCCTTTCGACTCCAAAATCAGCGAGTGCATAAGCGGGTTCAACCCGTCCGAACGCTGTCATCTCGGCTTTCGTCAGATGCCTGTCGCTCCCGACGGAAAGCTGTACCCCTGCACGCAGTTCATCGGCGACGAGGATTACTGCCTCGGCGACGTATTCAGCGGCATTGACGTTAAAAAGCAGCTTGAAATATCACGCCGTGCAAGTCTGCCTGAGGAATGTGCGGAGTGCGAGCTGAAAAAACGCTGCACGAATTCATGCGGCTGTCTTAACCGAATGGAAACAGGCAGAGAGGACAGGGTTTCTCCGCTTCAGTGTACCTACGAACGTATGCTTATAGAAATATGTGACGGAATGGCGGAAATGCTTTTTGACGAAAACCCCGATTTGTTCAGAAAAAGATTTGAGCAGACGCCGAAAAAGTGAAAGTCCCTTTATACCATAAATTGCCATAAATCCGCTTATCATGCGGGTTTGCGAGGATGCGAAAAATGTGCCTGTTGAAAACTTATGTTTATATTGAACACTTTGGAGAAAAACATTTGTCAAAACTGCACAAACTCCGTTTTGAAAATTCGGCACTATTGAACGTAATATGAAAATAATTGTTTTTTGCTTCGAAAATGTGAAATTTTCTGTTGACTATTGGTGTGGTTGCGGATATACTTTAAGTATGGAATGACAAAGGATTAAGAGGCTGAACGCAGTCTTATCATGACAACTGAAAACGGAGGATTCTAACATGTTTGTTAAAGAAGTAGAAGTAGTAAATCAGGTTGGTTTACACGCAAGACCCGCAACATTTTTCATTCAGAAGGCTAACGAATACAAGTCTTCCATCTGGGTTGAAAAGGAAGAGCGCAGAGTAAACGCAAAGAGCCTGCTCGGTATCCTTTCTCTCGGTATCGTAGGCGGCACAAAGATCAGAATTATCGCTGACGGTGCTGACGAACAGCTTGCAGTTGACGGCCTTACAAAGCTCGTTGAAAGCGAATTTGCTGAATAATTAGGAATATAAATGTTGACCGCCGAAAAAACGGCGGTTAATTTTTTTGCGGAAGGTGTCGTATGAAAAAAATCTCTCTTATATTTATAATGGTATGCCTCGTGCTTATGGCGGCGGGCTGCACGCCTGCAAACAAGTTCGACGGCTCGGAAATGCTTTCGGAGGCAAAGCGGCTTTTCGAGGAAATGGACTCAGGCAGAATAACCATAACCGACAACGCTGACGGCAGCGCCGTGCGTACATTTGTTTTCGGCTACGACAGCAGGGACAGACTGAAATATACATACACGGCGGTTGACGACAACGGCGAAATGTTCTACGAATACCACAACGGCTCCGAGCTTATCCGCTGCACCGACTCGGCGGGCGAATGGACGGTAATAGCCGACGGTACGGCTGATTATTATTCGTACAACCGCAAGGTCAGAAGCTCGTACACGAGTGCGTCGATGCTTGCGTTTTTTGACAGCTGTGTCACACAGTCCACAGTCGAGCAGACAGCCACGGGCAGCAGAATTACTCTCGGCTACGACATAAAGGCTCTCAACGAGCTTGGCGCAGTTTCTCCCGAGCTCGGCGAAATAACCGAATTTGCGGAAACGGCGGAGTTTAATGAGGATGGCTGCTGCACGCAGCTTACGCAGACAGGCAAAACAAGCATAGACGGAAAAGAAACGGAGTACAGCTATACTATTATAATAGATAATATCAATTCCGTTCCGTCGGTAGAACGACCTGTTCCCGAATGGGAGAAAAACGGCAGTGGTGAAAATGCACAAAGTTGATATGGAAATTTTAAGTATTTTCTCTATTTTTAAAAGTGGTTTTTTCTTCAAAAAGTATTGATATTCCTGTAAAAAAGTGATAAAATATATATCGCACACTGCAAAGATATGCGACGACGCTGAAGGTTGCGGCTACCGCCGGTAATTTCAGCAGAGTATGTCCGATGTAATTCGGGCGAAAGGCAAAGCGCTCCGCAAAGCGGTTTTGCAGAGGGAAGGGTTTGTATGTGCAGACACCCCCTCAAAGAAAATTCACCGCATATATGCTGCGGACAAGCAGGAAACACACGGTAGCGTGTTAGCTTGCAGATGCTTTGTTATCACCGCTCAAAGCGGTCTTTCAAAATCCGTATCACGAGTGCGAAAACTATGAAAGGAGAAACGAAAGTGGCAGTTAAGGAAAAGGTAAGAGTTAAGATCAAGGGCTACGAACACGGAATTGTTGACGCTGCGGCAGCAAAGATTGTTGAAACAGCAAAGCGTACAGGTTCAAGAGTTGCAGGACCTATCCCCCTTCCCACAAACAAGGAAGTAGTAACAATTCTCAGAGCTGTTCATAAGTACAAGGACAGCCGTGAGCAGTTCGAACTCAGAACTCACAAGCGTCTTATCGACGTAATCCGTCCTACCAACAAGACAATCGAAGCTCTTCAGAGCTTAGAGCTTCCGGCAGGCGTTGAAATTTCAATGGAATTCTAATAACAGATGCGATTAGAAAACAAAAGAAGTTTCGGAGTTATGTTGGCGAAAGTCAACCAATAACCAAGGCAGACACGCTGCACTTGGTCATGTTGAGGAAACTCAACCAATAACCAATAGGAGGAAAACCATGAAGAAAGGTTTAATCGCAAAGAAAATCGGCATGACGCAGATTTTCGACGAAGCAGGAAAAGTAGTTCCTGTAACAGTCGTTGAAGCAGGTCCGTGCGTGGTTGTTCAGAAGAAGACAACCGACAACGACGGCTATGAAGCAGTTCAGCTCGGCTTCGGCGACATCTCCGCAAAGGCTGTAAACAAGCCTATGCAGGGTCACTTCAAGAAGAACGATGTTGCATTCAAGAGAACTCTCAAGGAATTCAGACTTGACGACATCAGCACAGTAAACGTGGGCGATATCTTAAAGGCTGACGTGTTCGAAATCGGCGACGTAATCGACGTACAGGGCACCAGCAAGGGTAAGGGCTTCCAGGGCGCAATCAAGCGTCACAATCAGCACAGACTCAAGGAAACCCACGGTACAGGTCCTGTTGTAAGACAGGCAGGTTCAATGGGCGCATGCTCCTCGCCTTCCAGAATTTTCAAGGGCAAGGGCATGGCAGGTCACATGGGCGATGAAACTGTTACAGTTCAGAACCTCGTGATCGTAAAGGTAGACGCAGAAAATAATCTTATCGCAATCAAGGGTGCTGTTCCGGGTCCTAAGGGCGGAGTAGTTTGCATTACTGATGCGGTTAAGGCGTAAGGAGGAGGACAAAATGGCAAACGTAAAGGTATTTGATATGAGCGGTAAGCCTGTTTCCGACCTCGAACTTAATGATGCAGTATTCGGCATTGAGCCTAATACCGTAGTTATGCACGCAGCTGTTGTTAACTACCTCGCAAATCAGCGTCAGGGCACACAGTCCACACTGACAAGAACAGAGGTTAGCGGCGGCGGCAAGAAGCCTTGGAGACAGAAGGGCACAGGACACGCAAGACAGGGTTCAACAAGAGCTCCTCAGTGGTATCACGGCGGTGTTGCTCTCGGCCCTAAGCCCAGAAGCTACAGCTACTCATTAAATAAAAAGGTTAAGAGACTCGCTCTTCTTTCAGCATTATCCACAAAGGTTGCTGAAAACGACATCGTGGTTCTCGACGCTATCAAGACAGATGAGTTCAAGACAAAGACAATCGTTAACATGCTCAAGGCTCTTAACGTTGACGGCAAGGCTCTCATCGTTCTCGATACAGTAGATACCAAGGTTATCAAGAGCGCAGCTAATATCCCCGGCGTTAAGACAACACAGGTAAACACACTGAATGTATACGATATTCTCAACTACACAAAGTTTATCGTTGTTAAGGACGCAGTTGCAAAGATTGAGGAGGTATATGCGTAATGGAAAAGATGATTCAAGACATTATTATAGCTCCTGTAATTACAGAAAATTCGACAGCTTGTCTTGCTGAAGGCAAGTACACATTCAAGGTAGCGAAGGACGCTAACAAGATTGAAATCAAGAAGGCTGTTGAAACAATGTTCGCCGGTGTCAAGGTTGAAAAGGTCAACACAATGACAGTTAAGGGCAAGAAGAAGAGAATGGGTCGCAGCGAGGGTTACACATCCGCTTGGAAAAAGGCAATCGTAACTCTTGAAAAGGGTTCAAAGACAATTGAATTCTTCGACGGCATGATTTAAGTAAGGAGAATGATAAATGGCTATTAAGACATACAAACCGGTCACACCGGGCCGTAGAGGCATGACCGTTATTGATTACAGCGGCTTATCAAAGGTAGCTCCTGAAAAGAGTCTTCTTGAAAGCCTCAAAAAGCATTCCGGCCGTAACAGCTACGGTAGAATTACTGTAAGACACAAGGGTGGCGGAAACAGAAGAAAGTACAGAATCATCGACTTCAAGAGAAATAAGCTCGGCATGAACGCTACAGTTCT
>JAZNLN010000066.1:0-1975 GCA_045579125.1 Ruminiclostridium sp. | reverse complement strand
GACAACTACACAACAGAATAATCGGATACAAAAAAACATCAAAAGCAGCAATGTTACGGCATTGCTGCTTTTTTATTTTCGGTTATCGCCTCGCCGCCCCCGTAGGAATATTTATTTTTTAAAAACCACTTTCCCCTCTTGACAGCTAATCCGAATTAGCGTATAATATAGCTAACGGCAATTAGTCTGATAAGGAGTGATGCGATGAACACAAAAAAGCTGATACTTGATGCGGCGCTTACATTGTTTTCGGAAAAGGGTTATTCCGACGTGTATGTTTCACAGATAGCCGAGGCTGTCGGGATAAAAGCCCCCTCGCTCTACAAGCATTACAAAAGCAAGCAGGATATTTTCAACGCCATTCTTGACGAAATGAAAAAAAGCTACGACAGGCAGACCGCTGTGCTTAATATGAACGGCAGTAATGCGGAGGCTGACGCAAAGGTGTTCTCCGCTGTTTCCGAGGACGAACTTGTGAAAATGGGAATGGGGCTGTTTATGTATTTTCTGCACGACGAATATGCACGCAGATTCCGCAAAATGCTGACCGTTGAGCAGTTCCGCAGTCCCGAGCTTGCGCAGTTCTATTCAAAGCAGTACGCCGACGAGCCGCTGTCGTATCAGGGCGCAATGTTCGCAATGCTCTGCGCAGGCGGCACACTGAAAGATGCGCCGCCGAACGTAATGGCGCTGCAGTTCTATGCGCCTATATATATGCTGCTGACGATGTGCGACCGTGAGCCGCAGAGAGAAGCAGAACTGACGACAATGCTTGAACAGCATATAAGACAATTCAGCAGACTTTACAGCAAGGAGAAACAGAAATGAAAATAACGATAATTCACGGGCAGAACCACAAAGGGAGCACCTACAACATCGGCCGCATACTCCTTGACAGCATTGAGGGTGAAAAGGATGTTTCCGAGTTTTTTCTGCCGAGGGACCTCAATCACTTCTGCACAGGGTGTTATGCTTGCATAAAGAACGAAACAAAATGCCCTTTCTACAAAGAAAAGAACAGGATTTTGACGGAGATTGAAAAATCTGACCTGCTTATTTTCACAACGCCCAATTACTGCCTTGCACCGTCCGCTCCTATGAAAAGCTTTATCGACCTTACGTTTACATACTGGCTGCCGCATAAGCCGAGGGAGTGTATGTTCGGGAAAAGAGCGGCTGTGATTTCAACCGCCGCAGGCAACGGCACGGGAGCCGCAATAAAGACAATAGCAAACGCTCTTTTTTACTGGGGTGTGCCCGAAATTCACAAATACGGCGTAAATGTTCAGGCGATGAGTTGGGACGGAGTGTCCGAAAAGAAAAAAGAGAAAATACGCAGGAAAATGTCCGCACTCGGGAAAAAGCTCGAACGTAAGATACAAAAAAGCAAAAAGCCGACCGTACAGCCAAATCTCCGATTCATGTTCGGCATGATGAGAACCCTGCAAAAAGCGGGAATGGGCAGCAGCCCCGAAGAAAAGGAATACTGGGAAAGCAAGGGCTGGCTCGGAAGAAAACGACCGTGGAAAAAGAAATAACCGACGGAATATAAGGCCACAATGCGGCGATAATGATGATTAAACCCATGACGAAAGGAAATAAAAATGGCTGATAACAAATACAATCTCACCCCCGACGAACAGATAAGACTTGTAAACGGCGGCTCGTTCTTCGGAACAGCGGCTGTGCCCGAGAAAAACATCCCGAGCATGCAATTCCTCGACGGCGGCACAGGCATGAACTTCGAACAGCTTTTCGGCGATTTTCTCAGCCGTGAGGGAAAAAGTGTAGCCGATGGAAACACGCTTCGTAACGTACTTGAATATTTTTACACTCCCGAGCTTCTTCCCGACGAGGAATCAAAAGAGCTGTACGAATGGATATACGAAAAACTGAAAGAGCGCACGCCCGATATGACGCCTCCCGGCTGCTACCCTCCGGGAATACTGCTCGGTGCAACATGGAATCCTGACGT
>JAZNLN010000065.1:0-9699 GCA_045579125.1 Ruminiclostridium sp. | reverse complement strand
TATCCTTAATCATCTTTATCCTTTGTTCAGTTTCTGTAAAATTCTCTCTTTTGCACGTTCTATCGTGTAAATATCTCTGCCTATGTCAAGGCCTTTTTTCTTCAGCGATTCCGCAAGCCGTGAAATCTGCGGAATGTCAAGTCCGATAGCCTGGAGCTCCTGCGCCATACTGAAAACCTTGTCGGTATCCTCGTAGCAGAACAGCCTGCCACGATTCATTACAAGCACCTTTTTCGCATATTTCACAACGTCTTCCATGGAGTGCGAAACAAGCAGGATTGTCGTACCGGATTTTTCGTGATATTCCTTTATTTTTTCAAGCACCGTGTCACGTCCCGCAGGGTCAAGTCCCGCAGCAGGCTCGTCAAGAATCAGTATATTCGGATTCATTGCAATAACTCCCGCAAGAGCTACACGCCTTTTCTGACCGCCCGAAAGGTCAAACGGAGATACCTCCATAAGGCTCCTGTCAAGCCCCATGCTTTCCGCCGCCTCGTATACCCTCTCCTTTATCTTCTCCTCGGGGAGTCCCATGTTTTTCGGACCGTATGCAATATCCTTAAAAACAGTTTCTTCAAAAAGCTGGTGCTCGCTGTACTGAAAAACAAGGCCTACCTCGAAACGGATGTCACGTATATTGACCTCCTTCGACCAGATATTCCTTTCGTTTATCAGCACATCTCCGCTCGTCTGCTTCAGCAGTCCGTTAAGGTGCTGTATAAGCGTTGATTTGCCGCTGCCGGTATGTCCGATTACGCCGACAAACTCGCCCTTTTCGATTGCCACGCTTACATTATCAACCGCAGTTGTTTCAAACGGCGAGCCGACGCTGTACCTGTACGTCAGCTTTTTTGCTTCAATAGCTTTCATATTCTATCCTTTCCTCCGCAGAGGCTACACATCGTATCACAGCTTTCCGCTGTCCTTCATAAGCTTTATTATCTGCTCGGCGCATTCTTCCTCGTCGATTATCTCGTCGGATATATCGTATCCCGCCTTGCGCAGCTCCCACGCAAGCTCCGTTACCTGCGGCACGTCAAGCCCCACGGCTTTGAGCCGTTCAACCTGCGAGAACACCTTTTTCGGAACGTCGTCCATTATTATCCGTCCCTTGTCCATTACTACGACACGGTCGGCCTTTGCCGCTTCCTCCATGTAATGCGTTATAAAGACAATGGTAATGCCTTTGGCATTGAGCTCCTTGACGGTTTTCATTACCTCTTTCCTACCCTTGGGGTCAAGCATGGCGGTAGGCTCGTCAAGAACTATGCAGTCGGGAGCCATGGCAAGTACGCCCGCAATGGCTACTCTCTGCTTCTGTCCGCCCGAAAGCTGGTGCGGAGAATGCTCACGGTAATCGTACATGTTAACCGCTTTCAGTGCGTCGTCCACTCTCTTTCGTATCTCCTCGGGGGGAACTCCGAGGTTTTCGGGAGCGAATGCCACGTCCTCTTCGACAACGGTTGCGACGAGCTGGTTATCGGGATTCTGGAAAACCATTCCGACCGTCTGCCGTATGTCGTATATCCTGTCGTCATCGGCGGCGTCTATGCCGTTTATAAGCACCTTTCCCGATGTAGCGACAAGTATGCCGTTAAGATGCTTTGCAAGAGTTGACTTGCCGCAGCCGTTATGACCGAGAACTGCAACAAACTGACCCTTCGGCACCGACAGGCTCACGCCTTTCAGCACCTGATTTGCGCCTACTACCTCGCCGTTGTCATCGGTTATCTTATATTCAAATTCAAGATTTTCAACTTCAATTATATTCATCATTCAAACCTTACTATCGCCGTATTGCCGCAGGGAATGGCAAGTCCTGTATGCTCAACGGGAAGAGCAATTTCCTCGGCGGAAATGTCCGCCTTGTATTTCTGTCCGACCGTCATTTTAAGCAGATACGCCATAACCGACGGAGAAAGACCCGTAGTATAGCTGTTCAGCAGCAGGAACAGCGGCTTGTCCGACAGCACCGCCGTACACCTCAGCATAAGCTCGTAGATACATTCCTCAAGCTTCCACATCTCGCCGTTCGTGCCTCTGCCGTAGCTCGGCGGGTCAAGGATAATACCATCGTATTTGTTGCCGCGACGGATTTCTCTGCCGAGGAATTTCATTGCGTCGTCAACTATCCAGCGTATCGGCTTTTCCGAAAGTCCGCTCAGCTGTGCGTTGGTTTTCGCCCAGTCAACCATGCCCTTTACTGCGTCAAGATGGCACACCCTCGCTCCCGCATTTGCGCATGCAAGCGTTGCGCCGCCCGTGTACGCAAAAAGATTGAGCACGTTTATTTCACGCCCGGCATTTCTTATCAGCTCGTCGCAGTAATCCCAGTTTACCGCCTGTTCGGGGAAAATGCCCGTATGTTTGAAACCTGTCGGCTTTACCATAAACGTAAGGTCACGGTATTTTATCTTCCAGCTCTCGGGGAGCTTGCGGCGGTAATCCCACTCACCGCCGCCGCTCGAAGAACGGTTGTACTTTGCGTGAGGATTGTGCCACAGCTCCGACGGATTGGGGTTATCCCATATAATCTGCGGGTCGGGGCGTATCAGCACAATGTCGCCCCATTTTTCAAGGCGTTCGCCGTGCGATGTATCTATAAGGCGGTAATCCCGCCAGTTTTCAGCTATTCTCAAAATTCAGACTTCCTTTTCAATTATTCCTTGCCGTAGTCGATAATTATTTTTCTGCATTTCTTGCACACCAGGCATTCAGCCGTCGCCATACCCAGAAGCTTTGACTTTGCAACTATGAAATGCCTGCTGTTTTCCTTTATCACGTCTATAATCGGGAGCGGCTCGTTTTCGTCGCTGTACTGAATCGGAGCACGTCCGTCAGCGCTTATTTTTCCTTTTTCCATATCCGCTCCGCAATACGGACATTTTAATTCGTTGCTCATTTTTCTCCTTACCCGCAAAGAGCGTTTCTGACCGCCGCAGATATTTTATCCGTCCACAGCTTTACATCGTCGGCGTTCTTTCCCTCTATCATTACACGGACGAGCGGCTCCGTACCGCTTTCACGGACAAGTATTCTTCCGTCGGAGCCGAGCTCACGCTCCGCCTCCTTTATTACCGTCATAATGCTTTCCGTCTTATTCCAAAGGCCCTTTTTGTTGTCCGTTATCGTTATGTTTTCAAGCAGCTGCGGATAGTCCTCTATTCCCTCCGTAAGCTCGGAAAGACGCTTTTTCGTATACATCATAACCGTCATCAGCTGCACTGCCGTCAGCTGTCCGTCGCCTGTCGTGGAATGGTCAAGGAATATGATATGACCCGACTGCTCTCCGCCTATGTTGTAGCCGTTCTCAAGCATTTCCGCCAGCACATAGCGGTCGCCTACGGCCGTGCAGACCGTATCTATGCTGTTGTTTTTCATAAAGCTGTGGAAACCGAGGTTACTCATAACCGTTACAACCGCAGTATTCTTTTTCAGCCTGCCCATATCTTTCATAAAACGTGAAATGACTGCTATAAGCTTGTCGCCGTCAACGACCCTGCCCTTTTCGTCAACCGCCAGACAGCGGTCTGCGTCGCCGTCAAACGCAACGCCGAGGTCGCAGCCACGTTCCTTTACAAGCGCGCACAGCTGCTCCATATGCGTAGAGCCGCAGTTCTTGTTTATGTTTTCGCCGTCGGGCGTGCTGTTGATGAAAATGCAGTCTGCCCCGAGCTTTGCGAAAAGAGCCTCTGCCGTTGCGGATGCGCTGCCGTTTGCGCAGTCAATCGCAACAAGCAGTCCCGCAAAAAGCTTGTCGGTCGTGCTCTCGATATGTTCATTATACTCGTTTACAGCGCCGTAGGCTGTCGAAATTCTGCCTATATCCGTTCCGTTTTTCAGAACGATTTTTTCGGGCGTATCAAGAATAAGCGCCTCTATTTCCTCCTCAACCTCGTCGGGAAGCTTGAAACCGTCGTTTGAAAAAAGCTTTATGCCGTTGTATTCAACGCTGTTGTGCGACGCAGAAATCATTACGCCTGCGTCAGCATTGTAATATTTGACGAGATACGCAACCGCAGGCGTAGGCACAACTCCGAGGAGCTGAACGTCAGCGCCTACGGAAAGAATGCCCGCAGTCATCGCCGCCTCAAGTGCGTCCGACGAAATTCTTGTATCCTTGCCGATGAGTATTTTTGCCTTTCTGCCGTCAGTAATATGCTTTGTCAGCACCATAGCCGCCGCCTTGCCTATGTTCATGGCAAGCTCGCAGGTAAGCTCGGTTATCGCAACGCCTCTTGCGCCGTCTGTTCCGAAAAGTCGTCCCATTCTTCTGTTCTCCTTACTTCGGTTGTATCTTATTCAAAGGTCTGCTGCCCCTCACGGGCAATGCCTAAATGATTATATGCAAGCTGCGTCGCCATTCTTCCTCTCGGCGTTCTTGAAATAAATCCGAGCTGCATAAGGAACGGCTCACACACGTCCTCCAGCGTAACCGATTCCTCGCCGAGGGCGGACGCAAGCGTTTCAAGTCCGACAGGGCCTCCATTGTAACCGTTTATAATCATCGTCAGCATGCGTCTGTCAAGGCCGTCAAGACCGAGCTTGTCGATTTCAAGCCTGTCCAGCGCAATGTCTGCGATTTCTCTCGTTATTTTTCCGTCGCCCATTACCTCCGCAAAGTCACGCACTCTGCGCAGAAGTCTGTTGGCAATTCTCGGCGTGCCTCTCGAACGCTTTGCAAGCTCCGCCGCTCCGTCACGGAGCGTAGGTATCGTCAGAATAACCGACGAACGCATGATAATATCGCAGAGCTGCTCGGTCGTATACAGCTCCAGCCGCTGTATGACGCCGAATCTGTCACGGAGCGGACCCGTAAGCTGTCCCGCCCTTGTCGTAGCGCCTATAAGAGTGAAATGCGGCAGGTCAATGCGAATAGACTGTGCAGACGGACCCTTGCCGATTATAATATCAAGAACATAGTCTTCCATAGCGGGATACAGAACTTCTTCAACCTGTCTTGAAAGGCGGTGTATCTCGTCGATGAAAAGGACGTCGCCGTCCTTCAGGTTGGTAAGCAGAGCCGCAAGGTCGCCCGGCTTTTCTATCGCAGGACCCGACGTTATGCGGAGATTAACGCCCATTTCGTTCGCAATTATTCCCGCAAGCGTTGTTTTTCCGAGCCCGGGAGGACCGTAGAGCAGAACATGGTCAAGACTTTCGCTGCGAGCCTTTGCCGCTTCGATAAATATTTTCATATTCTCCTTGACCTTGTCCTGACCGATATATTCGTTGAGTGTTTTCGGACGCAGGCTGAATTCAAGGTCGGAATCCTCCGCCTTGTAGCTTGGCTCGATTATGCGGTCATAACGCACATCCTCGTCCGTATTCACAGGTTTTGAATTTTCTATCATTCTTACACCCCATTGCTGTTTATATTACGCCGTTTTCGGGATTATCAGCCCGACAGCCGTTTCAGTGCGTTTTTAACAAGCTCTCCGACAGGCATATTTTCGTCAAGTCCGTCAAGCGCCTTTATCGCCTGCGAGTTTGAAAAACCGAGCACCGTAAGCGCAGAAAGCGCCTCGTTGTAATTGTTCCCCATCTGAACGGGAGCCAAAATTCCGCTCGCATAATCTGCGGCATTCATTTCGGTCACTTCCCTGCCGACCTTGTCCTTCAGTTCAAGGACAATTCTCTGTGCGGTTTTTGAGCCTATTCCCTGCGCCTTTGAAAGCATTTTTGCATCGCCCCCCGCAACGCACAGTGCAAAGCCCTGCGGCGACATTATCGACAGGATAGACAGTGCGGATTTTGCTCCGACGCCCGACACGGAAAGCAGCATTTTAAAGCAATTCAGCTCTGCTGTATCCGCAAACCCGAACAGCTCAACGCTGTCCTCACGGACGTTGAGATATGTGAACAGCTTTACTGTTTCGCCTGTTCGGAGGGACGAGAGCGTGTTAGCCGTGGTACGGCAGGCATAGCCCACGCCGCCGCATTCAACAACCGCAAGATTCTGTTCCATGTGAACAAGCTCGCCTTTTACACTGTATATCATAAATTTTTCCTTTCGAAATCTGTATTATTTATAATTGCTCATCTGCGAATTGTAGCAGTGCGCATGACATATCGCCATTGCAAGTGCGTCCGCCGTATCGTCGGGCTTCGGAATCTGCGGCAGGGAGAGAATGCGCTTGGTCATTTCCTGTACCTGTGCTTTTACCGCCTTGCCGTAACCTGTGACGGACTGCTTGACCTGTAAGGGGGTGTACTCAAATATCGGTATGCTTCGCCGTGCGGCGGACAGCAGAATGACGCCTCTCGCCTCCGCAACATCTATTGCCGTTTTCTGGTTGTTCTGGAAATACAGCTTTTCTATCGACATGTATTCGGGTCTGTGCTTGTCAAGGATATACTCCATATCGCTGTATATCTCGCACAGCCGCTCGTTGAAAGGCGTTTCCGCCGAGGTTGTTATGGCGCCGTAATCGACAACGGAAAAATGCGAGCGTTCGTATTCGATAACCCCAAAGCCAACTATGGCATATCCGGGGTCAATTCCGATAATTCTCATACACACCTCCGATGTACATAGCTTAACAATTTATTATATCACACCAAACCCTTTTTTGCAATACTTTTTTAATATATACCGTCATTTCGGACAGCTTTCCTCATACAATGTACAAAGTACAGCCTTTTTCGGAGGAGCATATGAATTTTATTCTGACATCTATAAACGAAAACATTATATGGGGCGTGCCGATGCTGGCGTGTTTCATCTTTGCGGGCATTTATTTTACCGTGCGGCTGAAATTCCGTCAATTCCGCTTTGTGCGGATGATAAAGGAAACACTGCTTTGCGAATGTGCGGAGAACAAAGGCGGCTCGCTTACTCCTTTTCAGACGCTTTCCGCCTCTCTTGCCGCAACCCTCGGTACAGGGAACATCGTCGCAGTCGGAGCCGCAATAGCGGTAGGCGGAGAGGGTGCTGTCTTCTGGATGTGGGCGTCGGCTCTGCTTGGAATGGCAACAACCTACGCCGAAAATTTTCTCGGCATACGATACCGCAGAAACGGCGAGGGCGGCGCTTTTATGTATATACGGAAAGCGCTCGGAGGAAAAGCGGCGGCGGCATATGCGCTTTTCTGCATTCTTGCAAGCTTCGGAATGGGAAATATGGCGCAGATGAATGCCATGACCTCCGCAGTAAACAGCGTAATCGGCTGCGGCTCTTTCATACCTTCTGCGGCGGGCACTCTTATCGTAGGCGTGATGCTGTTCGGAGGGATGAAACGCTTCGGACGTGTTTCGGAGGCGGTAATCCCCCTTGCAAGTGCAGTTTATATCCTCGTGTGTCTGTGGGTGATAGGTGTAAATATAACTGCTCTGCCCGAATGCTTCGGGAAAATATTTTCGGGCGCATTTTCTCTCAAATCTGTGGGCGGCGGAATGCTTGGCTCCGCCATGCTGAACGCCGTTCAGTGGGGGCTGCGGCGTGGCGTTTTCTCAAACGAAGCGGGGCTCGGCAGCTCTGTCATAATCAATTCTGCATCGACGGAAACATCTCCGCAGAAACAAGGCTCGTGGGCAATGCTCCAGGTTTTTATCGACACAATCGTAATATGCACGATGACCGCACTCGTCATCATAATAACAGGAAATGCCGACGTCGGCGAGGGTGCCGCAATGTCGGCATTTTCGGGAGTTCTCGGCAGTACTGCGGCGATTTTTCTTGCGGCGGCAATCGTAGTTTTTTCGGTTTCTACCGCTGTGGGCTGGTCAGTTTTCGGCAGCGCATGCGTAAAATTTCTTTTCGGAGAAAAAAACGTAATGCCTTATCTCATCATATTCGCCGCAGTCAGCTTTCTCGGCGGCATAATCCACGTTGAGCTTGTGTATCAGCTTTCCGACCTGTTCAACGGACTTATGGCAATCCCGAATATTGCGGCAATTCTGCGGCTGTCGGGCGAGGTTGAGGAATAATTTTCTGCAACAGTATTGATTACGGAGGTAAAAAATGGTATAATAAAAGCCGACCGCATATACCATGCAGTCGGCACTTGATTTTTTGGTACGGGCGACAGGACTTACGAACCATGCAGGTTCAACTCCTGAACCGTACAACCAAAAATAAAGCATCGACCGCATATATTCAACGGTCGAAGCTTGATTTTTTGGTACGGGCGACAGGACTTGAACCTGCACACATTACTGCATCAGAACCTAAATCTGACGTGTCTGCCAATTCCACCACGCCCGCATATTAAATTTTACTCGTTTTTATCTGCCGAGCGACAGAGGGCAGCCTGCACACATTACTGCGTCAGACCCTAAATCTGACGTGTCTGCCGCTTTTGCGGAGCAAAAGCATTCCACGTCACGCCCGCATATTGCGCCCGGTGCTTGATTTTACACACCATGCGACAACGTTGCTATTATAACATAAACCAAAATAAATGTCAAGAAAGGAATGATTTATATGATGAAACTGCTGATAAAGCTGTTCATTAAGGATTATAAGGACGTTAAAAACCCCGCCGTCCGCAATAAATACGGACTGCTTGCGGGGGTGACGGGAATAGTCAGCAATCTGCTTTTGTTTGCGGGAAAATTCGCCGCAGGCGCACTCTCCTCCTCAATCGCAATAATAGCCGACGCTTTCAACAATCTCTCCGACGCAGGCGCATCCATCGTAACGCTTGTCGGCTTTAAAGTCGCAGGTATGCCCGCCGACTCTGATCATCCGTTCGGACACGGCAGGGTCGAATACCTCGCAGGACTGGTCGTTTCGGTTATCATTATGCTTATGGGCATTGAGCTCGGGAAATCCTCCGTTGATAAAATAATAAATCCCGAACAGGCGGATTTCAGCGTGCTGTCCATCGCAATCCTTGTATGCTCTGTTCTCGTCAAGCTCTGGATGAGCCTTTACAACAGAAAAATCGGAAAGCTTATCGACTCCGCCGCCATGCGTGCAACCGCCGCAGACAGCCTCTCCGACGTTATAGCAACCGCCTCCGTTATCGTCGGCATTGTTATCTCCATGCTGACAGGGCTTAATCTTGACGGATATATTGGTGTGCTTGTTGCGATATTTATTTTTATAGCAGGTCTGCGCACAGTCAAGGAAAGCCTTACCCCGCTCCTCGGCGAGCGCCCGGATGCGGAGCTGGTTGAGGACATCAAGAAAACTGTCATGTCGTACGACGGCGTTATAGGTCTGCACGACCTTATCGTACATAACTACGGCGTGGGCGTTAATTTCATCTCCCTGCACGCAGAAGTGCCGTACTCTATGGGCTTTATGGAAGCACACGAAATAGTCGACGTAATCGAAAATGACCTCAAGGAAAAATACCGCTGCGTCGCTTCTATCCATATGGACCCTATTCAGGACGACGACGAAACGGTGCTGAAATACAAGGAGTTCGCAGAACGTGCCGTAAAGGAAATCGACCCCATTCTCACAATTCACGATTTCCGCATGACCGACGGCGTGAATAACAAAAATCTGCTGTTTGACATAGTTGTCCCGCACAAGTTCGTGCTTTCCGACCAGCAGGTAAAGGAGCTTGTATTCGCCGCAATAATAAAAGAGGACCACACGCTCAATCCCGTTATCAGCATAGATAAAATGATGTCATAAAAAGCATGAGCAGCACATGTCCGACGTATAAAAATTTTAACCCCGCAGTTCTGCACTGCGGGGTAAGTTATTTCATATAAAAAGCGGCTAAGTCGGAGGCCAAGCGG